>JABFRG010000691.1 GCA_013141295.1 Polyangiaceae bacterium | reverse complement strand
CCGTTCCGCTGAGCGGCGGCTCCGTGAATTCTGCGTGTCGCCGACGATGCGAAGGTTGAGCTGCGCGTCGAATCGACACGCACTGCTCCGCCGAACCGACACGCACGTTGACACGTCGGCATTCTGGCGATGAGAGCGCGAGCAAAAAGGCGATTGGCTAGGGCGCGCGGTCGATACGGACTTCCTGTCCGTTGAGACCGCGCAACCGACGCCAATCGCCTTTTGGCCGCGCTATCGCGCCAGAACCGCCAGAATTATGAGCAACCCATGGAGTTGCCGCAATTCAGGCATTTGTAGCAGGCGCCGTTGCGGACGGTGATGTGACCGCAGACGTCGCAGACCGGCGCGTCGCCCATCATGGTGTCGAGCTGGGCGTCGAGCGGGGAGCCGTGCTGCTCGATGCTCTTGGTGCCCATCTCCTCGTTCATCTGCGCGGAGCGGACGACCGATTCCTTGGTGGAGGCGAGGGAGACCGAGTGGTCGAGCTCCGAGGTCTCGTTCTTGTCGTGGGTCGAGCCGAGGAAGCCCACCGAGGAGGGCGCCTCTTCCGGCTTCACGTGGGCGAGATCGTACCGGTGCAGGTACTCGACGCCGAGGATGCGGAAGAGGTAGTCGACGATGGAGGTGGAGAACTTCACGTAGGGGTGGCCTTCGACCACGCCCTGGGGCTCGAAGCGCGTGAACGTGAACTGCTCCACGTAGGTCTGGAGCGGCACGCCGTACTGGAGGCCCACCGAGACGCTCATGGCAAAGCAGTTCATGAGCGAGCGGAAGGCGGCGCCCTCCTTGTGCATGTCGATGAAGATCTCGCCCAGCGAGCCATCCTCGTACTGACCGGTGCGGAGGAAGATCTTGTGGCCGCCGACGCGCGCTTCTTGCGTGAAGCCTACACGCTTCTTGGGGAGGCGCACCCGGAGCCCCGGGGGACGCTTGCCGCCGGAGGTCTGCCCGTGGAGGTTGAGCGCCAACTGGGTCGGGTCTTGCGGCGCGGAGGTCTGCGGCACCGGCGCGAGGCTCAGACGGTCGTCCTCTTCCTTGGCGTCGGCCTTGTCTTTCTCCTTGTCCTTGTCCTTACCGCTGGAGAGAGGCTGCGAGGCCTTGCATCCGTCGCGGTAGAGGGCCACGGCCTTGAGTCCGAGGCGCCAGCCCTCGGCATAGATGTCGGCCACGTCCTCGACGGTGGCGTCGTGCGGGAGGTTGACGGTCTTGGAGATGGCGCCGCTGAGGAACGGCTGAACCGCAGCCATCATCTTCACGTGCGACATGGGGGCGAGGTAGCGCTCGCCCAGGGTGCCGCAGCGGTTCGCGCAGTCGAACACCGGGTAGTGCGAGGGCTTGAGGTAGGGCGCGCCTTCGATGGTCATGCGACCGACGATGACCTCGCTCGCCTCCATGACCTCGCCGCGGGTGAAGCCGAGGTGCTCGAGGAAGGAGAAGCCCGGGCGCTTCATCATCTCGCGGGTCACGCCCAGCCGCTCGTAGGTCTCTTCGCCGAGAACCCACGAGCCGAACGCCGCGCCCACGTCGAACACGCCGGGGAGGGCGGCTTCGGCCTTGGCGATGTCGGCGTCGAGGAGGCCGCGCTCCTTGAGGGTGCGGCGGTTGACGTTCGGCGCTGCCAGGAAGGTGTTGGTGCCGGAGACGTAGGCGACGATCTCTTGCACTTCCATGTCGCTGTAGCCGAGGCGCTTGAGCGCCGAGGGCACCGACTGGTTGATGATCTTGAAGTAGCCGCCGCCGGCGAGCTTCTTGAACTTCACCAGGGCGAAGTCGGGCTCCACGCCGGTGGTGTCGCAATCCATCAGGAGACCGATGGTGCCGGTGGGCGCCAGCACGGTGGCCTGCGCGTTGCGGTAGCCGTGCTCTTCGCCGAGGGCGACGGCGGCGTCCCAGTCTTCGCAGGCGGCCTTGTAGAGCTCCTTGGGGCACTGATCGCGGTCGATGTCGTAGGCCGCGTCGCGGTGCATGTTCATGACCCGCAGCATGGGCTCACGGTTCTTGGCGAAGCCGTTGAAGGCGCCCTTGCTCTTGGCCATCTCGGCGCTCGAGCGGAATGCGTGGCCGCACATGATCGAGGTGAGGGCGGCGGCGATGGCGCGGCCCTTGTCGCTGTCGTAGGGCACGCCCATCTGCATGAGCAGGCTACCGAGGTTCGCGTAGCCGAGGCCGAGCGGGCGGTAATCGTGACTGTTCCGCGCGATCTGCTCGGTGGGGTAGCTCGAGAGGTCGACCAGGATCTCCTGGGCCATGAAGAACACGCGGCAGGCGTGGCGGTAGCCCTCGACGTCGAAGCTATCGTCGGCGCGGAGGAACTTCGTCAGGTTCACGGACGAGAGGTTGCACGCCGTGTCGTCCAGGAACATGTACTCGGAGCACGGGTTCGAGGCGTTGATCTTCCCGGTGTTCGGGCAGGTGTGCCACTTGTTGATGGTGGAGTCGTATTGCACGCCCGGGTCGGCGCAGCCCCAGGCTGCCTCCGCCACCTTGTTCCAGATGTCCTTGGCCTCGAGGGTCTCGCAGACCTCGCCGGTGGTGCGCATGCGCGTCTGCCACTTGCCGCCCGCCTCGACCGCCTTCATGAAGTCGTCGGTGACGCGGACCGAGTTGTTGGAGTTCTGCCCACTGATGGTGTGGTACGCCTCGCCGTTGAAGTCCGACGGGTAGCCGGCGGCGATGAGCGCCTGGGCCTTCTTCTCCTCACGGACCTTCCACTGGATGAAGTCCATGATCTCCGGGTGGTCCATGTCGAGGCACACCATCTTGGCGGCGCGCCGGGTGGTGCCGCCGCTCTTGGTGGCGCCGGCTGCCCGGTCGAAGACCTCGAGGAAGCTCATGAGGCCGCTCGACGTGCCACCGCCGGAGAGCTTCTCCTGGCGGCCGCGAATGGCCGAGAAGTTCGAGCCGGTGCCGGAGCCGTACTTGAAGAGGCGCGCCTCCGACTTCATGAGCTCGTAGATGCCCATGAGATCGTCGCTGGCCGACTGGATGAAGCAGGCGGAGCACTGCGGGCGCTCGTAGGCGTTGTCGGTGGGGACCATGGTGGACCCGGACTCGTTCTTGTCCCAGGCCCAGTTGCCGCCGGAGCCGTCGATGCCGTACGCGTGCCAGAGGCCGCAGTTGAACCACACCGGGGAGTTGAACGCGCCGTACTGGTTCACGAGGAGCCACGAGAGCTCGGCCTCGAAGGTGTCGGCGTCGGCCTTGGTGGCGAAGTAATCGCCGAACTCGTCGGCGGCTTCGCGGATGGTGTGCGAGATGCGCGAAACCACCTGGCGCACGCTCTTTTCGCCGAGCGTCCGGTCGCCGCGAATGCCGGCCTTGCGGAAGTACTTGGAGATGACGATGTCGGTCGCCAGCTGGCTCCAGCTCGCCGGGATCTCCGCGCCTTCCATCTTGAAGACGATGGACCCGTCGGGGTTGGTGATGACGCTGGAGCGACGCTCGTACACGACGCTGTCGAGCGCATCCTCGCCGGCGGTGGTGAAGTGCCGCGGCACCTCGACGCCCTTGCGGCCGGTGCGCGTCGCCGACCCATTCTTCCCCTTGGTCTTTTTCGACGCGGTGGTGGCCGGGGCCGTACGCGGAGAGGCGCTCTGCTGCTGCACTGCGCGACCGTTCTTGGACATAGCAACGCCGTTCTGAGCTTTGGGGGGGAAGTGGGTCGATTGTGCCATCGCGCGCCTCATTCGTCGTTTTCGAGGGAAGGGGAGGTTGAGCTACGGAGCGTTCAAGGAGCGCCCGCAGCACGGTAGAGTTGGAAAGAAGGTCGGGGGTCGGGAGCTAAGAGGGCGGGCACGGAGTGCAATACGATGCGCCAAAGTTCCGCGCCGGTTCAGTGTGTTGCCGAAGGTTCGAGGCAGCTTCGTTCACGGAACATCCGTTCACTTTCCCACCAAGAAGCGCACGCACCATGCCATCGCGCTTTGCCGAGCACCTCGTCTTGCACCCTGGACGACCGCGTCCGGGTCGACCGGGGCAAGAGGGGTAAAGGAGGTTCTAACCCCAACATGTAGTGGTTGTCCACTCTCACAGGTACGATCTTTTGTGTGATCCAATGTAGGCAACACCCGCTCCCTGGACCACAGTTGCTAACGCATGGAGATCACGAATGAACACTGAACCCATGGTTCAGCGTGAACGCAGGATGCCCGCAAGTTGTTCAGGGGTTATCCACAGGCTGACGGGCCCCCCGGGGCCCTGGCAGGGTGCCGGCGGAGCACCGGAGGGGTGACGTTCGCCCTACATTGTCGAAACGCAAAACCGCCGCGGAGCCTCGTGGGCCGCCGCGGCGGATGGGCACAATGTGCAGGTTACACGTATCGGCGGATCACTTCGCCGGCGGCGCGAACCTTCGGCGACCGATCTTGTTCTTGGTGTACTCGTCGAGCGCCCGCGGAACGACGTCCTCCACGCGATAGGCCAGGTCCACCGCCTTGTTCTTCGCCCAGAGGTCGAGGAGATCGCGGTAGTGCGGCGAGGTGGGGTCGAAGATGATGCCGCCCGGCAGGACGTTGCGCGCCTTGGGGCCCTGCGGCGTCACCTCGGCCACGAAGCGAATCGCGGGGCCGGAGCTGAAGCCGTAGTTGTCGCCGAGGCCGTGCGAGCCCACGTCGACGGTGCCGATGCCGCCGTGCCGCGGGAGCGGCGCGAGATCCAGCCCCACCGGGAGCGAGAACTGCGGCGTGAGCGTGTGCTTCTGGCCCCAGCGCCAGGTGTCGGGGTTGGCGCCGATCTTCTCGTCGGCGATCATCGCGTCGAGGGCGGAGACGAGGGCCTTGGCGGCGATGAAGCCGCGGGTCTCCGTCTCCGGCGTGGTGAGATCGTCGAAGAGCATCTCACCGGTCTTGAGGCGCGAGGGATCCTTGATGATGGTGCCCACGAGCTTCAGGCCCTTGCGGGTCGCCAGCGTCTCGCCGAGGGCGGTCATCTCGTCGCCGAGCGCGAGCTTGACGAAGCGGTTGGTCCACACGGCTGTCACCAGCGCCGCCTTGGAGTCGGCGATCTCCTTCTCGGACTCGCCGGGGTTGCCGGCCGGGGTGTCGTAGCTCCAGGCACTGACCAGCGCCTGCACCTTGGCGAAGAGCGCCTTGGTCTGCGCCGACGAGCCGGTAACGAGCGTCGTGAGCTCCGGGTGCGTTCCGGGGGTCGTGGCCTCTTCGGCGAGCGCCTGCGCGGCGGCCGCGAGCACCGGACCCATGGCCTCGCCCCACTCGGAGACCGCGTCGGCCTGGATGCTGGCGAGATCGTCGGCGGTGAGCTTCTTGCCGCCGGCGGTGGCCGCCTCGATGCGCTTGGTGATGCGGCTGATGCGCGTGCCGGGATCGTAGTCGCTCCCGAGGTAGAGCGGATAGTTGTCGATCTCCTTGTCGTTCACCGGATCGTCGTCGTCGGTATTGCCCACCGGATCGCTGTTGGCGGTGACCATGTACTTCTTCGGCGGGTTCACCGCCTGCGGAAGGACGCTCACGTCCCAGCAGCCGGCCCACTCGGCGCTGCCGTCGCCGGGCATCACGCGCCAGGGCTGCGAGCCCTTGGGCCGCTTGGGGAGGCAGGCGGTCTGGGTCCAGGCGATGTTGGTGGCGTCGGCGATGACCCAGTTCTGGCCGCCGTACTTGAAGCTGGCGTTGAGGCCCTTGACCGCCTCTTTCACCGTGGTCGCCATGTCGAGGTCGTAGACCGCACGGATGAGCGGCGCGCCTTCGTAGCCGGTGTAGCGAATGCTGTACTCGGTGGTGCCGAGCGGCGCCGCGTTGCCGTTGATGTCGAGCTTGGGAATGATGGGGCCGTGATGGGGAACGTCGTAGATGGTGATCTTCTTGGTCTCCTGGACGACGCCGTGATCGCCGATGGGAATCGACTCCTCGCGCGCCACGAGCTTCACTTCCGCGTTCTTGAAGACGACGCACTTGCCGCCGCCCACCGCGCAGTCCTTCACGGTCTCCTGGTAGACGTCGGTGACGTCGAGGAAGCTGACGGTGCTGCCCCAGGCGAGGTTCTTGTTCATCCCCAGGATGACCAGCGGGATGCCCGGGAACTGCACGCCCATGACGTCGAGCTTGTCTTCGCTGGCCGTCAGGTGGTTCAGGTAGAACGTGGAGGGGTTCGGCAGCGCCAGGTGGGTGTCGTTGGCGACCAGCGGGTTGCCGGTCGCCGAGAGCTCGCCGCCGATGACCCAGTTGTTGGAGCCGCGCGCCGGATCGTTGCGCTGGTCGAGGCCGATGCCCTTGAGGGCCGGCCCGAGCTTGCCCAGCACCGCGAGCTCGCTCTTGGCCTTCTTCTTCTGGAGGCCTTTCTCGAGCTTGGCGGTGGGAATGGGGGCGATGGCGCCGACGCCTTCGATGGTGTGGGTCTTGGTGACGCCGCCCAGCCGGTCGTAGTCGGCGGCGAACCCCACGCGGGCGGCCTTGGCCGCGTCGGCGGAGCCCACGAAGTTCGTCTGCTCCTTGAGCGCCAGAGTCGTGCGTTCGATGTCGCTGCTGCCGTCGAAAGCGAGGCTGAAGGCCTGGAGCTCGCCGAGGACGATGGAGTCGAGGGGCGTCCAGGCGGCGCTCGCGACGGTCGCCGAGTTGACGTCATAGTAGGTTCGCATGGTGGCCGGGAGCGTTCGCTTGCCGCTCTTCAGCTCGGCGAGGTAGGCGTTCACGCCCTTGGCGAACATGGTGAGTGTGTCGACGAGCTTCTTCGCCACTGGATCCTTCGCCGGGTCCTTGGCCTTCTCGTTGAGATCGTCCCAGGTCTTCTGAGCAGTGGCGCGGAGATGGTGCGCCCGGAAGTTCACGTCCGAAGCCAGCGTCGCCGAGAGCAGGCCGCCGAGGAGCTCCGAGAGCGTGCCGGAGCCTTGTCGCCGCGCGAGGTCCATCTGAACGAAGCGGTCGGCCGCCATGGTGAAGCCCTGGGCATACGCCACGTCGGCCACCGTCTTGCCGTAGATGTGCGGGATGCCGCTCTCGTCGCGGACCACGTCCACCGGACCGGTGAGGCCTTCGGCGGTGAGGGTCTCGTCGAGCGGCACCTTCTCGACCGGCGGCGTCTCGGGGGTGACCGTGCCGCTGTCGCGGGTGTCCGGCGGGGCAGTGGTTGGATCGCTGGTGCAGGCGGCCACCAGCGCAAGGGAGCTCAAGGCCGCAAAACGAAAGGTACGCATGGCCTTAACCTCAGGCCAGGACCGCGGCCCTGTCAATCGCTCCGTCCGCCTGCCCAAACCCGCCTTTCATGGGCGTTTTCTGCGCTGCGTCAGAGCGCGGCGCTCAGGCCGGAAGCTCGATCTTGGGCTTTCGCGGGTGCCGCTTGTAGAGAAGGAAATTGCGGCCGATGACCTGCGCCAGGAGCGCCTCGACGCGGGCCGCGAGCTCCGCGGCGACCTCCTTGCGGTCCACCGGGGCCTCGGCTTGCACGCGAACCTTGATGAGCTCGTGGGCCAGCAGCTGGGCCTCGCAGGCCGTTACCACCGCATCGGTAAGACCTTCTTTGCCGATCGAGAGGACCGGCGAGAGCTCGTGGCCGAGGCCCTTCAAGTACTGGATTCGCTTCGGAGTCAGCGGTCGGTTGCGAACCTTCTCTGCGGCCCGCGCCACGACGCGCTTGGAGTTCTTCTTCGCATTCCGGTTCACGACGCGCTTCTTGGAGGTTGCCACGGCGCGTCGTTTAGCACGATGGCCGGGGAATTTGGGCCCATTCCCCTTGGACCCGTGGGGGAGGTGACATAGCCTTCTCTCATGCCGCGCACACGCTGGGTTCTTCTGATCGCGGCTGCGGTGGCGGCAGCGGTAGCGCAGAGCTGCAAGGAGCCGACCCAGATGATGGTCGGCTTCAAGACCAACGCCTGCCTCGACAACCCCGAGCTCGGCATCGTCGCCAGCGCATCGGCAACCGGGGCCCAGCGCGACTTCGGCGCGGGCGTGTACCGCACCACCCACCGCGGCTGCGTCACCGGCTCCGACCTCATCGGCACCATCACGGTCACGCCCAACGACGACGACAACGCGGGGAGTGTGGTCGCGGTGCTGGCGCTCAAAAACCAGAACCCGGATACC
>JABFRG010000183.1 GCA_013141295.1 Polyangiaceae bacterium | reverse complement strand
GCCAAGGGGATCTCCGATCAGGCCAAGTCCGCTGCCGAAGGTCGCGGCGTGTGCCGCGTCACCGCCATCTCGCACCCACGCATCGGCGTGACCCCGGCCACCAACGCCGGCCGCCCGGCCATCGCGATCATACCCAAGGGCGCCATCGTGGCCTGGACCGACGATCACGCGCAGGCGGGACACGACCACGTGTACTCGGTGCTCATCGACGACGCCGGCACGCCGGTGAGCGCGCCGCGCGATCTCACCCCCGAAGGCGGACAGGTGGCACGCCCGGTGCTCTTGCCGGCGGACGATCGCGTGGCGCTCTTCTACTGGGATCGCACCGGCAAGACCGCGGGCATCCGCGCGCGGCTGCTCGACGCCGAAGGGCGCATCGACGAGCACCTGGGCGAGAGCAAGCTCGTGGGCGGCGGCAAGGCCTCGCAGTATTGGCCCGCGTTCCAGGACACCCCCACCGGCTTCGTGGTGGCCTGGCAAGACGATCGCGACGGTAGCGACGATCTCTTCTACCGCCGCCTGGGCAAGGATCTGGCGCCCGATGGCGGCGAGATTCGCCTCACCGACTACGTGGTCTCCAAGAACCGCGCCTTCGGCGTCCGCGTGCCGTCGCTGACGGTGGCGGCGAACACGCTGTTTCTCGCGTACCGACTCGACCGTGACAAGGGCCACGCCATCTACCGCATGCGCGTCCCCCTCAGCGCGCCGGAGCTCTCCAAGGGGCTCGAAGAGAAGAACGATCCCAACCGCCGCGATCGCGAGCTCGGCGACACCAAGCTCCTCCACGAAGACAAGGGCGACGGCCCCAACGTGGTGTGCGGCACCGAGGGTTGCTTCGTGGCCTGGCACCAGGAGCTCAAGGGCGCCTGGATGGCCCGCATCGACCCGGCCACCGGCAGCACGCCGTGGACCAAGATGTTCGCCCCCAACGGCACGCGCCCTTCCCTCTCGGTGGGTCCCAAGGGCGACGTCATGGTGGCCTACTACGAGCAGGGCCGCGTGAAGGTGGCACCGGTCTCCCGTGACAACGTCGGGACCCCCAGCGTGTTCGGCAAGGTCTCTGGCGATCCCGGCCGCCCCTACGTGGCAGCGGGTCGCGCGCGTGGCGAGTGGTACATCGGGTGGCTGGACGTCGAAGCGCAGCACCAGGAACCCTACGTCGCTCGCGTGCTGTGCCCGCGCTGATGAACGAAGGCAGCGGTCGGTGGCGAGCGTTCGGCGAAGCCCTCGCCGTGGCAGCGGTGGTCACGGGCCTGGTCACCGCCGCGGCGCGCTTGCTCCCCGACAAAGCAGTGGCCACCACCATCGGCTTCATTTTCCTCGGCGCTACGGGGCTCATGGTGTGGCGCAAGGAAGACGACAAGGTGGAGCGCTACGGTCTCGCCCTCGGCGGCCTGGTGGTCCCGCAAGCGCCGTGGCGGCGAACCCTGCGCGACGGTGCAGTGGCGACCGGCTGGGCGCTGGGCCTCGCCACCCTCACCTTCGTGCCCTTCTACTTCGGCTTCCGCGCCTATTGGCGCTGGCGCGGGCTGGTTCCGGACGGCGCGCACTTCGCCTGGCCAGTGCGGCCCATGACGCTGCTCACCAACTTCGGTGGCCAGCTGCTCATGATTGCCCTGCCGGAAGAGGCGTTCTACCGGGGCTACCTGCAGACGCGCCTCGACGAGGCCCTACCCCAGCGGGCGCGCATCCTGGGCGCCGAGGTGGGTTTCTCGCTGCTCCTCACCAGCCTGCTGTTCGCGGTGGGCCACGTGGCCACCATTCCCTCGGCCCAGCGGCTGGCGGTGTTCTTCCCTTCGCTGGTGTTCGGGTGGCTCCGGGCGCGGACGCGGGGCGTCGGGGCGGGCATCGCGTACCACGCCCTGTGCAACGTATTCTCCGAGCTGCTCGGCCACGGCTTCGGCCTGTACTGAGACCTCACGCAGAATCGACCCTGCGAGAAATCTGGCAGCGTGAGCTGGTCCGCGCCCGATCGCTGACGAGGAATCGTCGAATGACGAGCGCTCGTCGTCGTTGCCCATGGCGTTCGGCCCACGCGCTGCACGCAACGCGCGGATTTCGCGCGGAGTCGCGGCCCCGAAGAGACCGTCCGCGCCATCGCTCGGCGGCACGCCCGTTGCCACTGGGCCCTCCAGCGGGACGTCGAGTTCCGCAGAACCAGGAGCGTTCATGTCCTCTTCGAAAGCATGCTGTGTGTTGGTCCTCGCCCTCGCCTGCCCGGCCGTCGCGTGTGGTGCCGGTGAGGGCGCCGGCGAAGGTGGAGAGCCCGCGTTGCAATCGTCCACCGATGGGCTCACCATCGCGGAGCTCCAGACCGGCCGAGTGCGCGGCTCGTTCTCCCGCGGCGGAGCCACCCTCGGATTCACACTCGTCGCCATCGCCGACGCGCATCGGGCAACGTTGGTGGACGAGGCGGGCTCGCCGCTGCTCGACGTGACCTTGAAGGACGGCGTCGAGGACGGCCTCTTGCTGGGCGGCCGAGCCCACGTGCACGGAGCCATCGACGGAGATCAAGTCCTCGACGGTGACGGGGAGGCCGCCAAGGAGCTCGAGAAAAACCCCGCCACCAAGCTGATCCCCGAGCTCAAGGAAGCGCTGCGCGCGAAGGGCATCGACCCGGCGATGTTCAGCGCAAGCGCCGCGCCTCCCGATTCATCGCATGCGCAGCTCGGCCCGAAAGCGTGGCGCGACGGCAGCGGCTTCATGCACCTCGGCTACGGCGAGTCCTGGGACTTCGCGACGCTGTTCTTCGGCGCCACCACGTTCGAGCTCCGCCCCGAAGCGGGTTCCACCTCCGCGGTCTTCCAGGTCCTCACGCCTTGGTACAACGCCCCCGAGCGCTTTCCCTGGATCGAACGCACCTTCCTGGTGCGGCGCGTGTACGGCGCCTACCGGGTCCGGGTCTCCAACAACCAGCTCCCGCTCTGTTGGAACGGTGGTTGTCAGAACACGACGTTGATGGTGAAGACCTGGTAGACGCGGCCGCGCAACGCAAGAACGGGGCGCCAAAGGGGCAGCCGTCGGGGTAAGCTGCCGCCCCATGTCGACCGAGCTCCCGTCCATCGTCATCGATCGCCTCGTCCGTATTGCCCTCGAAGAGGATCTGGGCGGCGGTGATGTCACCACCGAGGCCTGCATCGACGACGAGGCGCGCTCCACCGCCCATGCGGTCGCACGGCGCGCGCAGATCGCCTGCGGCGCGCGCGTGGCGGAGCGGGTGTTCATGCTGGTGGACGCGGCGGTGGAGTTTCACCCGGGGCCCAACGACGGCGTGCGGGTGGACGAGACGACCACCCTCTGGAGCGTCCGCGGACGCGCGCGGTCGATCCTCATGGCCGAGCGAGTCGCCCTCAACTTCGTTCAGCGCATGGCGGGCGTCGCCACCCTCACCCGCCGCTACGTCGACGCGGTGCCCGCCGGCTCCAAGACGCGCATCACCGACACCCGCAAGACCACGCCCGGCCTGCGCGCCCTCGAGCGCTTCGCGGTGCGCACCGGCGGCGGCAAGAACCACCGCGACAACCTCGGCTCCGCGGTGCTCATCAAGGACAACCACATCGCCGCCTCGGGAGGCATCGCCGAGGCCATCGCACGGGCCCGAAGCCGGGCGCCGCACACCTCGAAGATCGAGTGCGAGGTCGACACCCTCCAGGGGCTCGAGGTCGCCATCGGGGCCGGCGCCGACATCGTGATGCTCGACAACATGAGCAACGAGGACATTTCACGCGCGGTGGGCATCGCCGCCGGGCGCGTGTTCCTCGAAGCGTCCGGGGGCATCACGCTGGAGCGCATTCCCGCGCTCGCGCAGACCGGCGTCGACGCCATCTCGGTGGGTGCCCTCACCCACTCGGCGGCGGCCATGGACATCGGCCTCGACTTCGAGTGAGCGATCTCGACGTCGCCCGTGCGCGCCTGGCCGAGCGCGGTGGCCTTCTCGGACTGCCGCTCACGCTGCAGAGCAGCACCACGTCCACCAACGACGACGCCAAGCGCGCCGCGCGGGAAGGCGCGCCCCACGGCGCGTGCTGGGTGGCGGAGACGCAGAGCGCAGGCCGGGGTCGCCAGGGCCGGAGCTGGATCGGCGCGCCCAAAAGCTCGCTCCTGTTCTCGGTGCTCCTGCGCGCGCCCGGCGCGGCCCTCGAGCGCTTGTCGCTGCTGGCGCTGGTGGCGGGGCTCGCGGTGCGCGATGCGGTGGCCAAGGCCACTGGCCGCAGCGACATCGGCCTCAAGTGGCCCAACGACGTGGTGGCCTCCGGCGCGCCGGGAAGCGCTCGCAAGGTCGCCGGCATCCTGGTGGAGTCGATGGTGCAAGGTCGTCAGGTGGAGGCGGTGGTGGTGGGCATCGGCGTCAACGTGCTCTCGACGGAGCTCCCGACCGAGCTTGCCGACATCGCCACCAGCGTGGCACTCCTTCGTACGGACCAAGGCTCCCCGCTCGCGTCGCTGCGCGCGGACCTGCTGGTGGACATTCTCGCGGGTCTCGAGGCCGAGGCCGACTACGTGCTGGCGCGCGGCCTTGGCCGCATCCACGCGCGGCTCCGTGAGGCCGATGCACTGCAGGGCAAGCGCGTGAGCCAGGGTCCGGGACAACAGGGAGTGGCCGAGGGCATCGACCTCGATGGGCGCCTCTGCGTCCGCGACGACACCGGCATCCTCCACCGCTGGAACGCCGGCGAGGTGCACCTGGGCACGGGCGCGCGGTAACTGACTTAATTCTCAAGGTGGCGTAGAACCACACGGAATCGCTGGGATCTCGTCACTGTTCCGGCGCCGGAACGCGGCCCAGATCTGCGCCCGCGGGCGCCTCCCGAAGCCGCTCGAGATCGAGCGCGAGGAGCTGCGCGGGCGGTACGTGGCGTACCCCGAGCCCGAGCAGCTGGTCCGCGACCCAGCGGGAGGCGCCGAGGCCGCTCGAAGCCACGTGGTACGCCGCTGCGTCGCGCGACATCGCCGTGACGCCGGTGGTGATTCCGCGGAGTAGCGATGCGCGAAATCCGTCTCCTTCGATGAGGAACGACACGGCGACCAGGCTGCCGGCGTAGGCGCGCAACATCGCCACGATGCTCTGGCGCACGGCGCTCCCGGGCGGCTTGGCCGCGTCCTCGGCGGTTCCGATCATGGCGAACCGCGCGTGTCGCGCCTTCAGCGCGTCGCACGTCCGCGCAAATGCGCGTACCGAATCGGGCTGCGCCTCGAGGCGAAAGCTGCCGATGAGGACGGGCCCGGAGGCGCCCACCACATACGCATCGGTCGATTCCACCAGCGACAGGGCCACTACGGCCCGGAGAACGGACGATCTCGCGGGAACTTTAGGGCCTGTCCCTGAAGTCCGGACCGAGGCGAAACGTCGAATTTTCTCGTGCCTTCAAGGCGAAAGGAGGAGACGTACTTCTGCTACGTCGACGACGAACAACGAAGAAGGCGCGAAGAAGGCGGCGTTTCGCTGACGGGAGCCAACGTCATTCTTGCGAGCGCGGCAGCCCGAATTTCGGAAGCAGGCTGCTCTCGAAGCGGACCAAGGCGCAGATCCGCTGGCCCCGGAGCGCGAGCACGTAGACGCCCAGACCATGGCCGCCCCCGGAGGTCCGCACGTAGGCGCCGAACGCCGGTTGGCCGTTCGCACGCGTCGGCACCAGCTCGATGCGTCGCCCGGCGGCGAACATGCGGGCGCAGAAGCTCGCGACGACGTCTCGCCCCTGGTACTCGAAGGGCATCGGCGGCATCGCCATGAGCACGTCGTCGGTGAGGACCGCGACGAGGCCATCGAGATCGGCGGACTCCCAAGCGGCAACGAAGCGCGCCACGATGGCCCTCTCGACAGCGGAACCAGCCTCGGGAACAGGCTCGTCGGTGGAGGTTTGGAGCTCCTGCATCCTCGCACGGGCCCGCTTGAGGCTGCTGTTCGCCGATTCGACGGTCGTGTCCATCATGTCGGCCACCTCGCTGGCCTCGAAGCCGACGACATCGCGCAGGACGAGCACCGCGGTCTGGCGTGGAGGGAGGGCCTGAAGCGCGGTCACGAAGGCCAGCGCGATCGACTCGCGCCGACCGTAGCGGGCTTCCGGTCCGAGGCCCTCGCCGGTCTCCGCGAGCAGTGCGTCGGGATACGGCTCGAGCCACACAGCTTCGCCGAGCCGGGTGGGCTCCGGGGGGTCGACGTTGGGGACGTCCCACGCTTTGGCCGGCCGCCGGCTCGCCGACCTTCGGGCGTTGAGGCACTGGTTGGTGGCGATGCGGTAGAGCCACGTCCGCAGCGAGCTACGGCCCTGGAAGCCCGCGACGCCGTTCCATGCGGCAACCAGCGTGTCCTGGACGGCATCCTCGGCGTCCTGCAGGGACCCGAGCAGACGATAGCAATGCAGCTGAAGCTCCCGGCGAAAGGGCTCGGTGACCGCGCGGAACGCGACGCTATCCATACTGGGTTGCACGTGCGCCTACCTCCATCGGGTACAGACACCAGCCACATCGCAAACTGGGCGGCGAGCGAGCGCCCAGTTTTACCATGCGCCGGGGTCTACCTGTTCGGCGTCCAACGGCGCCGAGAAATGGAGCCGACCATGGGAAAGATCGTTCTTACTACCAACACCTCGCTCGACGGAGTGGTCCAGGACCCGGATGGGAAAGAAGGATGGCCACTCGGTGGCTGGTTCGACCGGGCACTGGGAAAGGACCGGGAGGTCTGGGCCAGCATGTTCGCTGCCGAGGCGATGCGAACGGACGCGCTACTGCTGGGCCGGCGGACCGACGCGTGGTTCGGTACCCGATGGAATCCGCGGACCGGCGCCTGGGCCGAGCGCCTGAACCTTCTGCCGAAGTACGTCGTCTCGTCGACCATCGCGCAGACCACGTGGAGCAACGGCGTCGTGATGAAGGGCGATCTGGCCACCGCGGTCGCCAAGCTGAAGCGCGAGGTACGAGGAGAGATCGCCATCTACGCCAGCTATCAGCTCGTACGCGCGCTGATGGAGCACGATCTCATCGACGAGGTTCGCCTGGTCGTCTTTCCGGTGGTCGTCGGGGCCGGCCTGCGCCTGTTCGGAGAGCACGGCGGCAACAATCCGCTGCGCATGGTCGGTGCGCGGCCGCTCGGCGAGGGCCTTGCGATGCTGACCTATGCGAGCGCTCGCGGCGATTGACGGCCTTGCGGGCTACGAGAGCGCACGGGCGGCGACCTCGGCCTCGAAGCCGGGCATGACCATCCAGCGGTTTCGCACGTGCCCGGGGTGCGGATCGGTGCGGTACAGGTCGCCGGTCCGCAGTTCGCGGCGGTTGCCGTCGCCGCCGGTTAGACCCACGTAGAAGCCGTCGTCCCCGGGCGGACCGAAGGCGACGCCGAGCGGCGTCTTGTCGACGTAGGTCTGGCTGCAGATGGTGTCGCGGGAGGGCCACTCGAGGGCCACGGTGATCTGGTCCGCGACCAGCGCGAACATCGTCGCCCGCGGCCCGGACCACACGTCGGTGATGGTCTTGCCGCCGAGCCCGGTGACGCGGGTCACGTCGGCGCCGGTGACGAGGTGGAGCGCAGAGCCCGCGCTCGCGAACCACTCGCCCGGTACGCGCTCGGCCACGGCGGTCACCGCCCCCCCCGGGATCTGCGCCTCGCGGAGCGGCCGGCCGCTGGCGGCCTCGAGGATGCTCACCCGCCCATCCTGGAAGCCGAGGCCGAGCGACGCGCCATCGTTCGAGAAGCGAAGCGCGCTCACACCGGGAACGGGAAAAGCGGTGCGCCCGCTGGGGCCGAAGAGCTCGACGCCTTCGCGCGTGGCGACCGCGCAGCCGCTTCCGGAAGCTGCGAGCCCCGTGGGCCCGCGGAATTCGCTGCCCGCAACGTAGGCGCCGGTGGCGCCGTCCCACAGCACGAGCATGCCGCTCTCCTCGAGCGTCGAGATGAGCGCACCCGCGCTGCCGACCCCGACGATGCGCGCGTTCAGGGGCCGCCACCGTCGCGGGCCGTCGATCTTCGCGTCCCAGACGCGCACCTCGTTCTCGTGCGCAACGACGAAGCCAGCTTGCGAGTAGGCGAAGAGTCCCATGGATGTGCGCGGCAGCGTAGAACGGGGAACGTGTCG
>JABFRG010001084.1 GCA_013141295.1 Polyangiaceae bacterium | reverse complement strand
CTTCGGGTGCCTTGGCCACCGGCTGGGCCGCGGGCACCGGAGCCACCGGGGGCGGCGGCGTGGAGGGCGAGGTGCCGGCCGCGATGGTGCGCGACGGCTCTCCGCGGACCGTCCAGCGCGGGCGTCGGGGAAGCGTGACCTTGGTGCCGTCGAGCTCGGCCACGAGCTCGAACTGCGGCTCGCGCTTGGCAACGCCGAAGAGCGCGACCGGCGCCGAAGGGCCTTCGCTGTTCTGCAGGGCCTCGGACACTTGCCGAGCTTCCTTCTCCCAGCCCTTGCCGGCGGCGACCATCTGCTGGGCCTCTTGCTCGAAGGCGTCGAGATCGACTCCCTCGAGGCCGGTGCCGTCGGCGTTGAGCCGCGGCAGTGCCGCTGCGAGCTCCACCGCGACCTCCGAGAGCGTGCCCTTGGAGAGGTGATGCAGGAGGCGGTCGATGACGCTCTCCAGGTGCTGCTCGATGAGCGCCGTGGTCTCGTCGCCGCTGAGCGTCGGACCGATGAGCGTGAGCAGCTCACCCTGGATGCGTACCGGCCCTTCGCTGCCGCCTTCGGCGAAGTAGAAGAAGCCGGAGCTCGTGCGATCGGCGCCGATGGTGTGGGCGCGGATGCCCAGCGCCACCAGTTCCGGCACCAGCTTGCGCGACACCGCCACGAACGGGCTCGAGGAGGCCGCGTGGAACGCCAGAGGCAGCTTCGCCGGGGGAATTTGCTCCTCCGGGAAGGTGGCCTTCACCTGCGCGCGCACCGCATCGGTGATGTCGTCGCGCGAAATGATCGTCACCTCGTTCTCCCAGTGGCGAATCCCCTTGGGGACCATCCATCCGGCGGAAGCATCGGCAATGACGATGGCATCGTGGTCTTCCACTTTGCCGACATAGAGGGATCCGGGGCGGGCGAGGACGGTCTTCATCGAAGCCCGACCAAACTAACACGAGCCCCCGACCCTGTGACAAATATGGGCTCGGGTTCCACCAGGCTGCCGTTTTACAGCGCGTTCTGCGTCAGGGACCGCGCGCAATTAATCTGTTCGGAGCGCCGTCGGGGCGCGCCGGCCTCCAAGGCGCGAAATCGAGGGGATACTGCTGCTATCTCGAGATTTCGCAACGACGGAGGCGGCGATGGATCGGCGTCGGAACGGATAGATTAATTGTGCGCGGGCCCTTAGGGCCGGTCGCCCACTTCGGTGGAGTAGCTCACGGTGGTGGGGGCATTGGTGAAGGGGATGGGCATGCCCAGCGGCGCGAAGCCGGCCGCCTGTTGGTTCTCGAGCACCAGGTAGTACTGCCCCTTGGCGAGCGGTACCGTCTGGCTGCCGAGCCCCGGCTGCAGCGTGGTGGAGCCGAGCAGCGGACCGGGCGGCGGCCCGAGCGGTTGCGCGGTCTCGTACGACTGTCGCCAGGCATCGCCGGTCTGCTTGTCGACGACCATCGATACGATGGGCGAACCGTCGTTCCGGGACTTGAAGAAGAGCGCCTGGCCGTTTCCCGGCACCTCGAACGGCCCCAGGTACTCTCGCGCCTGCGGGCGAATCTCCGAGACGTCGCTGGCGAGCACCATGTGATCGGTGCCGGAAACGAACTGCCTGCGGGGTTTGTCCGGCGGGGCCAGGATGCCCATCGCGAAGTCGTCGCCGTCGTCCTGGCGCACCACCGTGAAGCCGCGCCCGATCTCACTGGTGACGATGCCTTGCCCGAGCATGGTCGCGAGGCTGCCCACCGGCGTTTGCGTCGCCAGGTTCACCAGCGGATTCTCCACCCCGAGAATGCGCAGATCCGGCTGCGACATGAGCCGGTTGAACATGCCCCACACGTACATGGCGTCGCCTTCGAAGCGAAAGTCTGGCCGGTACTCCACCGACATGCCGCAGTAGAAGCCCACGCGCTTGGTGACCTCGGTGGAGGCGTAGCCGCTGCCGGTGATGTTGACGATCATCGTGTGCGTGGTGTCGTTCACCACCACGCTGCACTGCTGCGGGAAGAAGCGACCGATGCTGGAGCTACCGAGCGCCTGGAGCTTGAGCGGCACGCCTCGCTTCAGCACCTCGGGGCAGACCTTCTGCGCGCCGAAGTTCGAGAAGAGCCACCAGCGGAGCGAGGGGCTGTCGTTCACCGCACCCTTCACGCACGGACATCCCACGGCGCTCGTGCCGAGCGCCAGGGCGACGACCGAGAGAAACAGCGCGTGACGTCCGGCGGCCATCGATGGAGTGGGCTACTTGGGCGGCGTGGTGGGGGCGCAGGTCGATACGCCGGCGCCCACGATCATGAAGCCGAGGTTCGACTTGACCACCGAGATGGAGTTGTCGGTGGCGGTCTTGAGGCGCGTCACCTTCGAGGTCTCGCCCGCCGCTGCGGTGTAGAACCAGAAGTCGCCGCCCCAGAAGGAGAAGGCCCAGGCGCTGCCGGTCTGGACGCCGTTCAAGGTACGCGGCGAGGGTGTGGCGGCGGTGTCTTTCGCGATCTCCGCGAGGTTCGCCGGGACCGTGGTGTAGAAGCCGTAGAGCTTGCCGTCGCCGGTGCCGGTGAGCTCGGCGCCCTTGCGGCGGAGCGAGCCGGAAAAGTCGCCGACCAGGTCGAGCTTGAAGGTGCCGAGGTCGATCTTGCCCAGCCCCTGACCGTCGTTGGCGGAGCCGGTGGTGCCGGTGATGCCCACCACGAAGAGCGTCTCTTCCTTGGCGCCGGCGCTGTTGGCCGAGAAGGCCATGCCGAAGCGCTCGAACTGGTGCTGCAGCGGCTGGAAGGGCGTCGACTGACAGGTGGCGTCCTTGGTGCTCACCTTGAAGAGCGAGCCGTCGGAGTAGTTCACCCAGGCCGTTCCGGTGCGGTCCACCGCCATGCTGTTGGGCGTGGCGAAGCCGCCGGCCCGGCAGTTCAGCGCGCCAATGCGTGTAAACTGCAGCGTGTCGGGCTTGAAGCTGTAGAGATCGTTCTCGTTGCTCACCACGTACACGAGCTTCGCTGCATCGCTGCAGCCGTCGCTGGTGACGCCGCTCGCGCCGGAGCTGGAGCTGATGTCGCCGGAGGAGGACGCAGCGCCGGACGACGACGCGGTGCCGCTCGAGCTCTCGAAGCCGCTGCTGCTGCCACCGCCACCGCCGCAGGCCGCGGCGGAGACGAGCAACGCCGAGCCGAGGAGACCCAAGGGAATGGGACGAGAGTTACGCACGCGACACCTCCGGAGGCTCGATCCTAGCATGGGCACCGGGCCCCGTGGCCGCATGACACGGGCGCAAGCTCGGTTGGCGCAATGACGCGGATTCGCGGGCGCAAACGCTGCAGGGAAGAAAGCGGGCGGGGGGGCGTATCACTCCCCGTGAAGCGCTGGTACCTCGCCATTGTGGGCCTGTCTTGTGCGGCGGTTGCGTGCGCGGTGGGGGGCACCAGCTCCGACGATGGGACCGGGAGCTCATCCTCTTCGTCCTCTTCCAGCAGCAGCGGCGGCAGCTCGTCCGGCAGCACCGGCTTCGAGCGCGATGCGGGCAGCTCGGGCTCGTCGGGCAGCTCGGGGGCATCCGGAAGCTCTGGCTCGTCGGGCTCGTCTGGCAGCTCGGGTTCGTCTGGCTCGTCTGGCTCATCCGGTAGCTCCGGCAGCTCGGGTTCGTCTGGCTCGTCTGGCTCATCCGGTAGCTCCGGCAGCTCTGGCTCGTCGGGTAGCTCTTCCGGGGGCGTCAATGCCTGCGGTGTCTGCGATCGCTCGTGGACCTGCAACGGCTTCCCCGATACCTGGCTCTCCCAGGGTGGCCTCTGCGTCAACCAGCGCACCACCACCGCGCTCCACTGCAATGGCACCTTCGATCAGGGCGGCTCCACCCACGTCGGCGACTGGTCCGGCAACGCCACGCACATCGAGCTCCGCTACCCCATGCTCGGCGGCGGCACGCGAACCATCGACTGCTATCCCTGACGCGCTCGCGCGCAACCGCGGTCCCTCGCTTCGCTCCTAAGAAACAGGCCGGCGTCCGGCTCCCCTCCCGCTTGCGGGAGGGGCCAGGGGGAGGGAACGCAGCTGGGCCCTTCGTTCAGCGAAGTGGCAGAGGGGGTCCCTCGCTTCGCTCGGGATGACCCCGTGTTTCTTCGAGATCCTGGCGCGCTCCGCGTGTGAGGACGGCACGGTTGCAAACATACCAATCGGTCGGTATGTTCGTACCATGCCCGCCCGCGCCGTTGCTCGCCCGCCTCGCGGCGACGCACGTCGTGCGATCCTCGATGCGGCGCTCGCGCTGGTGCGCAAGCAGGGGTGGGCTGCCACCAGCGTCGACGAGCTCTGTCGCGCCGCGCGGGTCACCAAAGGCGCCTTCTTCCACCACTTCGCGACCAAGGAAGCGCTGGGCATCGCCGCGGCGCAACACTGGACCGACGTCACCGGCCCCTTCTTCGCCGCCGCCTCGTTTCACGCGCTCTCCGACCCGCTCGATCGCATCTTCGGCTACCTCGCCTTGCGCGCCGAGATGATCCGCGGGCCCATCGAAGGCTTCAGCTGCTTCGCTGGCACCGTCGTGCAGGAGTCGTTCGCCACCTCGCATCCGCTCCGCGACGCGTGCGGTGCCGCCATCTCCGACCACGCTGCGAACCTCGAGGCAGACTTCCGCGAGGCAATGACGCTGCACGAGGTTCGAGGCCCCGCGAGCGCCGAGGGGCTGGCCCGATTCACGCAAACGGTCCTCCAAGGTGGCTTCGTGCTGGCGAAGGCCCACGGGGGCCCGGCGCCGGTCCTCGAAGCCATCGCCCACCTCGAGGCGTACCTGAACCTGCTGTTCAAGCGCACGTCGCGACGCAAGACCCACCGCTGAAGGCCGCTCCGGCCGACATCTCAACCACCAATCACGACGAGGACTCCATGGCAAAGGTACGAGGCAGCTTTCTCTGGTACGAGCTCTTGACCAAGAACCCGGCCGCCGCCAAGGCGTTCTACGACAAGGTCGTGGGCTGGAACATCGGCGAGACTTCGTCGAGCCCGGCCATGGACTACCGCATGATCACCCGCCCCGACGGCAACATGACCGGCGGCGTCTTCACGCTCACGGAAGACATGCTCGCGCACGGGGGGCGTCCCTCCTGGCTCGGGTACATCGGCGTCGACGACTGCGACGCCGCGTGCGAGGCGGTCAAGGCCAAGGGGGGCAAGGTGCACATGCCGCCCATGGACGTTCCGATGGCCGGTCGCATCGCCATGGTGTCCGACTGCTGCGGCGCGCCCTACTACGTGATGACGCCCACCCCGCCTCCGGGCGGAGGCGTGAGCACCTCGTTTTCGCCCACCATCGTGGGCGCCTGCTCCTGGAACGAGCTCGCTTGCAGCGCCCCCGGCGATGCGATTGCATTCTACACGGGTCTCTACGGCTGGGGCACGCCGGAGCCCATGGATATGGGCCCCATGGGCAAGTATCACTTCGTGGAGAGCGATGGCGTGACGGTGGGCGCCATCATGCGCAAGCCCGACGCGATGCCGGTCTCGGCGTGGACGCCCTACTTCCGGGTCGCCAACATCGACGCTGCCGCCGCGGCGGTCAAAGCAGCGGGCGGCACCATCGTCCAGGACGTGCACGAGGTCCCGGGCGGCGACCACATCGCGGTAGCCCTCGACCCCGAGGGTGCCGGCTTCGGGATCGTCGGCAAGAAGGGCTGACCGATCGCCTCAGCGGGCGGGGCGGGCGCAGCGGAAACCGCGGGTGAACGACTCGCCCTGATGGTCGCCCCGGGAATCCTGTGCGCTGCGCGGGTAGGTGTAGCTCCCGCCGCGCACCGGCACGAGGTTCGGCACCTCGCGCATCGGGCACACGGGGTCCGTGAAGGTTCGTGGTTCGGACCAGAACGGACCCCCGCGCGACTGGTACTCGTCGCTCACCATCTCCATGAGGTTGCCGGCGAGATCGAAGACGGTTCCGGTCGGGAGCTCCACCGCGTCGCGCTCCGCGTCGCGAACGCGATCGACCGGGGCGGGCCCCGGCGGAAAGGCTCGGCGATCCTCGCGGGTGCACGCGGTGGGGCCCACCAGCGTCTCCAGGCGACTGAAGACGCCGTCGATGCAGCGCGGCGCCTCCGGCCCCCAGGGAAACGCGTCGCCGCGAAAGTTGCTGGCCACGTACTCGAGCTCGGCCTCGGTGGGAAGGCGCCCACCGCGAGCGCTGCAGTACGCCTGCGCGGCCTCGCGGGTGACGCAGTTCATGGGGAGGCTCGAGGGGCCCCGCGATGCGGTGCAGTAGTCGGTGGCCTCGGTGTTGGGGGCGTCGCGGGGGGGCGTCTTGAAGGTGCCGCCGGCGCGCAGATACGCGGCAGTGGTCACCTCGGTCGTGTCGAGGAAGAACGGCGAGAGGATCACCAGGCGCTCGTCGCGAGGGTCTTCGTCGCTCGCGCCCATCCAGAAGGCGCCTCCGGGAACGCATGCAGTCCCTTCCGGTGCGGCTCCGGCGCATGGCACGCGCGGGGCTCCGGGCCAGCTCCCGACCTTGGACGCGAGCGGCGGACCGGCGCGCGCGGGAATCGGCTCCGACAGCGTGCCGCGCGGGCCGTCGAGATCGTTCATGGAGAGCACCACGTGCGCTTCCGTGGGCGTGGACGTGGGCGGCAGGATCACCACGCTCTCGAGGGTCGAGCGCGGCCGCGGTCCGGATCCGTTGCCCCGAAACAGGCGCAGCCGCGCGCGCGTACCGCCCTCGGCCGCTCGCACCGGAACGCCGATGGATACCCGGCCCTCGCGGAACGCGACGTCGGTCACCGAGAAGATGCGCACGCAGCCGCTGCAGGGCTCGCTCTCGCCGGGGCGGAAGATGGCGATCTCGAGGCGCCCGAAGAGCGGCGTGGGCTCGGTCGCCGGCACGAGGGAACCGAGCGGCGCCACCGGGGCGTCGGTATCCACGAACAGCACCACCTGTGGATCGCCCGGCAGGGTGCGCTCTGCACACGAAATGGCGAACCCGAGCAGCGCGACAAAGAACCCTCTCATGGGGATCGGTCCACCGAGGGCGTGCGTACGCAGCGAAAGCCCACGGTGGGGTTGGCGCGGCGATCCGGGCGATCCTTGTGCTGCACGCTGGGCGCCAGCGAGTCGGTCCAGTTGGAGCCGCGCCAGGCGCCCTGATCCACCGCGCTCGCGCTCTCGCAGCGGGGCGAGAGCAGGCTCCCCATGCGATGACACCGGGCCTGCGAGGGGAGCGCGCGATCGACGACGAGCTCCGAGAGGTTGCCCGCCAGGTTCATGAGACCCAGCCGCGAGATGTCGCGGAGCGGTGCGCGCGACGTGGCGATGGCATCGACCGGCGCTGGCCCCGGCGGCTTGCAGGTATGTGGCGTCGGCTCGCTGGGAAACCCGCGCTCGACGATGGCGGTTCCGCAGGTGGTCTCTTGGGCGTCGCCCCACGGATACAGCGTCTTCGGCTCGCCGCGGGCGAGGCCGTGCGCGTTGGTGGCCAGGTACTCCCACTCGGCGGCGGTGGGGAGCCGACCGCCCACGCTCGCGCAGAAGGCCTCGGCCTCGGAGAACTCGAAGCAGTTGATGGGAAAGCTCTCGCGGCCCAGCGGTGACGACGACCAGGTGCACGCGCCGCGGGGGACCAGGGTGAAGTCCAGCGGCGCGTCGTTGCGCAGCACCAGATCGTCGGTCAAACCCCGGGCCACCGCCGCTCGGAAGCGACCCACCGTGACCTCGTACTTGTCGGCGAAGAATCGCGGGAGCACCGCCACGCGCCGCGGACCGGTGTCGATCTCGAAGGGCGAGTCCACCTCCGCGCGATCGGCCCGCGGGTCCCCCTGGAGGAACACGCCCCCGGGGATGCACGCCTCCTCGTCGTAGAGGCCGGGGGTGCCCGGCCTGCGCTCCGCGAGGACCGCAGGGTCGTCGCAGCGCCAGGGAATGCGCGGACCGCTTTCGATGGGCCAGGCGCCCACCTGGGAGGGGAGCGCGGCGGCGTTGCCGTTCGTCAGCGCCAGGTCGGCGACCGCGGCGCGCACGTTCTCGGTGTCGACGCACGTTTGCCTTCCCGCGAGGTCGGCCTGGGTGCCGACGCAATCGCCCCGGAGCAGCACCGGCACCTCCCCGCGCGCGCCCTCACGCAGACGGAACGACACGAGCCGGTCCACCGTGAACGCCGGGTCCGGCTCGAAGCGAGGCGTGACGTCCTTCCCG
>JABFRG010000611.1 GCA_013141295.1 Polyangiaceae bacterium | reverse complement strand
GGCCAGACCGAGCCCAGCTCCTCCAGCAGCGGCGGCACCAGCAGCAGCGGCTCGAGCGGAACCAGCAGCAGCGGCGCCAGCGGGAGCACCTCGAGTGGTGGTTCTTCGAGCGGCGTGGCGCTCTACGGCGCGCCGGCCCCCGATGCCGGGGTCGATGCCTCCGACGGTGGCGGCGTGGCGCCGCCCTACGGTGCGCCGGCTTACGGCGGACCGGGAATGTAGCCCGATGACCGAGCTCGGACCGCGCCCGCGATCGCTCCCTATCGCGCCCAAGGCCCAGCCTTCCCGGCGTAAGTTGCCGCTCGCCGACGAGGCCCGCGAGGTCGACAAGAAGTGGCGCCCCATTTACGCGGTGTGGGAGATCACCTTGGCCTGCGATCTCGCGTGCCGGCACTGCGGCTCCCGGGCCGGCAAGGCGCGCCCGGACGAGCTGAGCACCGAGGAGTGCTTCGACCTCGTGGACCAGTTCCAAGCCATGGGCGTCAAGGAGGTCACGCTCATCGGCGGCGAGGCGTACCTGCGCGACGACTGGGTCGACATCGTGCGCCGGGTCCGAAGCCACAAGATGATCTGCACCATGACCAGCGGCGGGCGAGCGCTCACGCTCGAGCGTGCCATGGCGGGCAAGGAAGCCGGCCTCATGAGCGTGTCCATCTCCATCGACGGCATGGAGGCGGCGCACGACGAGCTGCGCGGGCTCAAGGGAAGTTACAAGTCGGCCTTCGAGTCCATGAAGAACCTGAAGGCGGCCGGCATCCCCTTCAGCGCCAATACGCAGATCAACCGCCGCAACATCACCGAGATCCCCGAGGTCTTCGAGACGCTGGTGCAGGCGGGCATCCACTCCTGGCAGGTGCAGATGACCACCGCCATGGGGCGCGCCGGCGACGAGCCCGACATGCTCCTCGAGCCCTTCCAGATGCTCGAGGTGCTCCCGCTGGTGGCGCGCCTGAAGAAGCGCGCCGACGAGGCCAAGGTGCGCATCTGGCCCGGCAACAACATCGGCTACTTCGGCCCCTACGAGACGGTGCTGCGCGGAAACTTCCCGGGCGGACACCGGGGGAGCTGCAGCGCCGGTCGCCTCACCCTCGGCATCGAAGCCAACGGCGACATCAAGGGTTGCCCCTCGCTCACCAGCGAGTCGTGGGTGGGCGGCAACGTGCGCGACTACAAGCTCCAGGACATCTGGGAAAAGTCCGAGAAGTTGCGCTTCACCCGCGACCAGAAGGTGGAAGACCTTCGGGGCTTCTGCCGCGATTGCTACTACGCCGAGGAGTGCAAGGCGGGCTGCAACTGGACCACCGAGGTGCTCTTCGGAAAGGTGGGCGACAACCCGTACTGCCACCACCGGACCATCGAGCTGCTCCAGCTGGGCGAGCGCGAGCGTTTGATCAAAGTGCAAGATGCACCCGGTTTGCCCTTCGATCACGGCCTCTTCGAGGTGGTGCGCGAGAAGTGGCCGGAGGACGAGCTCGCGCGCGCCAAGGAGCTGCTGGAGACCGGCGAGGGCTTCCTCCTCACCACCACGCGTCGCTGAAGCCCGCGCTCAGCCGCGGCGCAGCACCATGGTGGCGAGCAGACGCTCGAGGGCCGCCTCCGGCGAGTCGTCCACGCCGCCGTGGGCCGGTGAGGTCTGGATGACCGTGCTGCGGGTGGACACCAGCCAGCGGAAGCGCTCGCGTCGGTCGAGGCCGTCGAGGCCCGCCGCGCCCTCGCCACCCCGGCAGATCTCCGGGATGGCCTCGAGGTGCCGGGTGATCGTCTCCACGTCGGCGTCCGGCGCGAGAGCCAGGAGGCGCGGAACGTCGAGGGCGATGCGCGCGCCGAGAAAATCGCGCTTGGGGCAGAACACGATGGCGCCGGCGTTGACGAACTCCTGCCGCGCCACATCGGGGACGACGCGCACGATGGCGTACTCAAACGCGCAGCGCATGGGCCTTCTCCGCTTCCTGCAGCAAGATGGGCAGGGCGTCGCGCCGGGCCCGGAGCCAGCTCACGTAGGCGGCTCGATGCGCATCCGGGCTCTCGAAGTCGTGATCGGCCGCGAGCCACGCTTCGGGAATCTGCGCCGCCACGCCCTCCAGGAGCGCGTCGCTGAGCGCTCCGGCGAGATGTGAGGCTGCCTCGGGGAGCGCGGTGGCCCAGCGGAGCAGCACGTGGCTCGCCACCTCGGCGAAGGGATCGCCTGTGCCCTCGGTCTCCTTGCCCCGCTTCCATCCGTGATGAAAGTACAGCGCCGCACCGTGGTCGATGAGCCAGAGCTTGCGGTGCCAGCCCAGCAGGTTCGGATTGCGCGCGGTGCGATCCACGTTGGCCACGAAGGCGTCGAAGAGCACGATGCGCGAGGCCGTCTGGGCGTCGGGAATCGGCCCCGCCACCGGGTGGAACGTGATGCTTCCGGGCAAGTAGTCGAGGCCCAGGTTGAGGCCGGCGCTGGCCTCCAGCGGATCGGCGAGCTCCGGGTCCGGCTCGTTGTCGGCGAGCGCCGCGTCGACCTCCACCAGCGCGAGCTCCGGCACCGCGAGCCCCAGTGCCCGGGCGATCTCTCCGGCCACGAGCTCGGCCACCAGGGCCTTCGGACCCTGCGCGGCGCCCTTGAGCTTCACCACGTAGAGCCCCAGATCGTCGGCCTCCACCAGCGCCGGAACCGAGCCGCCTTCGCGGAACGGCATCACGTAACGTTGCGCGCGGACGGTTCGGAGCACCGGGGCAATGTAGTGCGAAAGCGCCCGCGGCGGGCCGCGAAACGCGTGGCGCATCGCCACACCGCGGCACGGGCGCACGCCCGCCTTGGCCAGAAGCGCGCAAAATCGCCGGGATCCGGAGCGGCCCGTTGGTTGCACGAGCGGCGGGCCATGAAGCTCTTCTCCTTCTCCGTCTTCGCGCTCTTGCCGTGCGCCGTGGCCTGCGGCAGCACCGACAACACCATCTTCGAGCCCTCGCGCGACTCGCGCATCTCGTCACTCGCCTCGGCCGCGTGCAGCCACTACGGCGACAAGAGCTCCGGTTGCCCTGGCTACGGGACCGGCGCCAACCAGAAATACGCCACCGCGGGCGATTGCGAGCGCGACTTCCAGCAGCAGGCGGCCAAGCTCTGGCCCGACGACCGTTGCAACAACGGGCAGATCAACAGCTCCGCGTACGACACGTGCGAGGGCAAGGCCAAGGTCTACGCGTGCTCCACCGGGGCAGCGAGCTTCTTCGACGCCATCGCTGCACTGGACGAATGCAAGGCCGACAAGGTCTGCATCGACCCGCGTCAGTAAGCAGAAATCACCGGTTACGTACGGCAATTGGCCGGAGCGCGGCCGTTCCGTTTCCCGGAATCCGGCGAGGCCCGGCCGCGTATAGTGGTCATCATGCGCGCCTTCGTCCCCGGTTGTCTGCTCCTCGCCGCTTGCGCCGGAAACGCGCCGTCACCGGCGAACGTCCGAACCGCCTCGTCGCCGGTCACCGGTACTTCCGCGACGGCGTCACCGGCGGCTCCCGCCCGCGACGACGCCGCGCTCGAGCTGCTACCCTACGGCACCGGATCCATATCCGGCGTGGTCGTCACCGAGGGGGGCCACGCGGTGGCGTACTCGCTCCGCACGCTCTACGACTTCGATCCGGCCACGCCCGACGTGGTGCGCCGTCATGCGCTCCCGGACGACACCACCAGCGTCGTACCCAGCGCGAACGGCGCGCGGGCGGTGGTGGTCCGCAAGGACAAGAACGAGATCTGGGACCTCGCGACGTTCCGCATGGTGGCTGCCCTCGACACCACCGAGACCGGCAACAGCGTGCACGTCTCCGCCGACGGCGCTCAGGTGGCCGTGTCGGCTTGCGGCGACGCCATTCCCGCGCCGCCCGCCAAAGGCAAGGTCAAGCCGGTCGACCCGGAGGCCAACGCCACGTGCGGGTATCTCGTCTTCTCGGGCAAGGACGGCAAGCGCCTCGCGGCCTTCGCCACCGAGAGCGACGGCGGCTTCGGCGAAGGCACGTTCTCGTCCGACGGCCGGTTCATCGTCCTCTCCGGCATGCAGAAGAGACTCGTGTACAATGCATCGACAGGCAAGCTGATCCTCCGTCGCATCGGCGGCCGCGTCGACGGGAGCGGCGGCAGCGAGCTCACCGAGTTCATGGGCGACACGCTGCTGGTCACGCGCTTCGGCGTGGTGGAGGTGGACGACCTCGCGACCGGCAAGGTGGTCGCCGGCCAGCGCTACGACGTCCCCGGTGCCGACGAGACGCTCTTCCATCTCCGCATTCCTGGCACCACGCGCCTCGCTACGATGTGGGGCTCGGGCAAGAAGGTCTTCGTGTGGGACTGGTCGCAGAAGCGCGTGATCCGCACCTTCGACCTCGGCAAGAAGCTCGAGGAGCCGTGCTACGGATGCACGCTCTCTGCGCTCGACGCGAACAGGCTCTCGGTGGTGGGAGCCCCGGTGGAGCTCACCCTGGATCTGACGACCGGCGCCGCCACCTCCTCCGGCGACGCGAGCAGCCGCCGCACCGAGATCGCGTACGATGCGCCGGGCGCCCGCGTCGAGCGGCAGTACGAGGACCACGGCTCGTCGTGCTACGTCACGGCCGGCGGCGTCCGCAACGAGGTCTCGCGGGTCCTCTGTGGCAACGGCGAGAAGGTGGTGGGCCGGGGCGCGCTCGTCGCGGGGTCTGCGTCCGGTAGCGTGGCGGTCTACGACGTCGCGAAGAAGCGCATGGTGCTGACCCTCGGGCCGGCCCCTGAGGAACGCGGTGGGGGCCTCAGCGCCGTGGTGCGCGACGGCATCCTGGGGTTCACTTCGTGGAACGAAGAGAAACCGCTCTGGCTCACCCAGGGCGAGCACACGCCGCGGGAGTTTCCCAAGAGCAAGCGCGGTGGGATGTCGATGGAGACCAGTGACCTTCGCGTCACCAGCGAGTGGCTCGACAAGGGGAACATGGTGCGTGCCGAAGATCTCGACGGCCAGGAAGTGTTTTCGCAGAAGCTCGACGGCTCGAACGGACCCATGCTGGGCAGCGGAGCGCGGGCGGTCATCTCCAAGCTCGCGCAGGATCGCAAGAGCTACGAGACGATGCTGTGCGAGCCGAAGAAGGGGTGCTCGCCGCTTCCGGCCGGGCCTCGACCGGTCGGGTTCAACGGGGCCTGGCTGGTGAGCCGTCAGTCCGCGGCCCAGGGGCACGACCTCCGGAACGTCGATACCGGCAAGGCGTTCTCCATCACGGAAGAGGCGTGCGGAGTGGTCTTCGGCCTCTTGCCCACTGCCGCGGGCGCGCATCTCGTGTGCGGCGTGGGCGCCAAGAAGCCGCCTCCCAAGGGCATCGCAGGTGCTGCGGGCGCCGGCACCGAGGCCGACGACAAGCTCTGGGTGGTCGATCAAGATGGCGCCCGGGTTCGTGAGCTCACGGTGCCGCGCGTCAAGCTCCGGCCGATGTCGATGAAGTCGCTCAACGGTCAGCTGCGCATGCTCGGCTCGTCGCTGGTGCTCCCCGGCGGCGCCGAGGGCGGGCACGACCGCTATACGCTGGTGGACGTGGAAGGGAAGCGACCCAGTGTCGATCTGGTGGCCACCGCCGCCGGCGCGATCGCGTTGTACAGCGACGGTACGTTCGAGCGCTTCGGAAAGTCCGAGCCGCTCCTCCCCATGGTGCGCTGCGTTCGCGGCGACGTCATGAGCCCCCTCGAGAGCTGTCTCCGCGGTCGCGAGATCAAGGGCGGCCTGGTTCGCTAGCGGGCGCACAACTGCGCGGGCAGGCAGCCAAGGCTGCGGGGCGGTGCTAGCACTACCTGGTCATATTCTTGCTCGCGCCCGTCCGATGCTCGGTCTTTCTCGGCGAATTTGAATTCGTCGTGCTCGAAGGACGGGAAGTCGTTCTGCGCGCGCCAAATCCAAATTCGCTCGAGAAATCCCGTCGCCTCGAACGACCCCTCACGGCGAATCTGACCAGGTAGTGCTAGAAGGACCCGGGTATGTCCCAGGGTCTCCTCCAGCTCCGCAAAAAAGGCCAACCCCCGCGCGCGGACGGCGCCGCCAAGGCCGCGTTCCTGCCCACCACCCGGGAGGAGATGCAGGCGCGCGGCTGGGACCAGCTCGACATCCTCATCGTCTCCGGCGACGCCTACGTGGATCATCCGGCCTTCGGGCCGGTGCTCATCGCGCGCTTCCTCGAGGGGCGCGGCTACAAGGTGGGGTTCATCGCCCAGCCCGACTGGACCGGTCCCGCCGACATCGGGCGCATGGGCGCGCCGCGGCTCTTCGTGGGCATCAGCGCCGGCAACCTCGACTCGATGCTGAACAAGCTGACGGCCCAGAAGAAGACCCGCGACAAGGATCAATACTCGCCCGGCGGCGCCACCAACATGCGTCCGAACCGCGCGACCATCGTGTACGCGAACCTGTGCCGGCAGGCATTTCCCGGCACGCCGGTGGTGCTGGGCGGCATCGAGGCCTCGCTCCGCCGCATCGCCCACTACGACTACTGGTCCGACCAGGTGCGCCGCTCGATGCTCCTCGACGCCAAGGCCGATCTCCTGGTGTTCGGCATGGGCGAGCGGCCGGCCTGGGAGATCGCCCGGCGCCTGGATGCCGGCGAGCCGGTGAGCGCCCTCTCCGACATTCGCGGCACCGCGCACGTGAAGAAGAACCGCAAAGAGTGGGAGCCGCTCCTCGCCGACGCCTCGCGCTTCACCACCGATGGCAAGCTCCTGGTGCTCCCCTCGTACGAAGAGGTCACCGCCAGCAAAGAAGCCTTCGCCCGCATGTCGCGCGCCTTCCAGTACGAGACCAACCCGCACAACGGCCGGCCCATGCTGCAGGCGCACGGCGATCAGGCGGTGTTCTTCAATCGCCCGGCGGAGCCGCTCACCGAGCAGGAGATGGACGGCCTCTACGACTTGCCGTTCCAGCGCAAGGCCCACCCCCGCTACGACGCGCCGATCCCCGCCTTCGAGACGGTGAAGCACTCCATCGTCACCATGCGCGGCTGCTTCGGCGGCTGCACCTTCTGCAGCATCACCGAGCACGAGGGGCGGATCATCCAGAGCCGTAGCGAGGCCTCGGTGCTGCGTGAGGTGCGCGCGCTCTCGCGCATGGACGACTTTCGCGGCACCATCACCGATCTCGGCGGCCCCACCGCCAACATGTACAAGATGACGTGCAAGGACGAGAAGACCGAGAACGCTTGTCGTCGTCTCTCCTGCGTCCACCCCGGCATCTGCGAGAATCTGGTGACCGACCACGACCCGCTGGTCGATCTCATGCGCAAGGTGCGCAGCGCCGAGGGCGTGAAGAAGGTGTATATTGCATCCGGCGTTCGCTACGATCTGGCCGAGCGCAGCCCCACCTTCATCCGGGAGCTGGCGCAGCACCACACCGGCGGGCAGCTCTCGGTGGCGCCCGAGCACTCCAGCGACAAGGTGCTCGACAAGATGAAGAAGCCGGCGATCCGCTCCTACGAGCGCTTCGCCCAGGCGTTTTGCCAGGCGAGCGAGGAGGCGGGGAAGGAGCAGTACCTGATCCCCTACTTCATCACCGGGCACCCGGGCTCCACCCTGGGCGACACCGTGGAGCTGGCGCTCTACCTCAAAGAGAACCGCATGCGCCCGCGACAGGTGCAAGACTTCATTCCCACGCCCATGGCAGTGGCGACGACCATGTACTATACAGGAATCGATCCGCTCTCGATGGAGCCGGTGTACACCGCCACCGATCTGCGCGAGAAGCGGATGATGAAGGCGCTCATCTTCTACTGGGACGAGCAGCACTGGCCGCTCGCACGGGAAGCCCTCCGCCAGGCCGGGCGCCGCGATCTCATCGGCCGCGGGCCCAACTGCCTCGTGCCCGACGAGCACGGCGCGCCCATGCCGCGGACCGGATTCGGCGCGCCCCGCGGTCGCGTGCCGCAAGGCCCGCGGAAGCCCGGCGGACCACCCCGCCGCAACGGCCGCTAGCTCGGCGCGTCAGTCGTCGTCGGGGTCGACGGCGACCACGACGGCGTTCACCAGCTGGTGCAGGGCGCGCTCCTTCTGGCGTTCGGCCTCCTGGTCCACCAGATCGAAGAGCTCGTAGGCGAAGCTCGCCACGTCGCGGTGCGAGCTCGGGGGAATCGCCTTCGCGAGCGCCTGGGCGAAGTCGCGTGCGGTGGAATAG
>JABFRG010000044.1 GCA_013141295.1 Polyangiaceae bacterium | reverse complement strand
GGGAGCGGTTCTCGAAGGCCACGCGCTAGCCCACAGCGCCTTGGCCCATGGTGGAAGCATAGAACAGGGACTGCGTCGTCGTTATCGCATCAGGGGGCCGGGCTTCTTGGGCTCTCCCGCCGCTCCGGCGGCGCGAGCCTCGTCTTCGTGGCGCTTGGCCTCGGCGGTGTTCTTCCGGGCGCCGTAGATCTTGGCCATGCGCAGGTGGGCGGCTTCGGCTTCCTTCGGCTTCGGCGTCGAGGCCAGGGCGCTCTCGGCCTCGAAGAGCGCGGCGTCGCCCAGGCCCAGCTCGTCGTAGGTTGCGGCGCACAGGTTGTGGATCTCGGCGTTCTCGACGTCGACGTACAGCGTCGACTCGCACACGCGGCGCGCCTCTTCCCACTGCTTCTTCGCCACCAGCCGCACCATGAGCCCGCGCCACACGCGACGGTTGTGCTGGTCGAGCGGGGCCAGCTTGCGCAGGATGTCGAGCTGGTCGTCCTCGCGCTTCTCTTCCACCGCGATGTCGAAGAGACCCTGCAGCGGCTCCGACTGGCTCGGGTCCCATCGGTGCGCGGCTTCCAGCGAGAAGCGGAAGGCCTTGTCGTTCTTCTGGGCCTCGTACACGTCGGCCAGCGCGGTTTGCACGAAGTAGCCGTCGCCGCCGGCGCTGCGGATGGTCTGCAGGTGCTTCTCGGCCTCGGCCGGGTTCTTCTCGGCCATGGAGATCTTGGCCGCCATGTAGTGCGCGCTCATGAGCTTGGGGTCGAGGCCCAGGGCGACCTCGATCTCCTTCTTGGCTTCTTCGATCTTGTGGGCGCGGGCCAGCGAGAGCGCGTACTCGGCGTGGGCCTTCGCGTCGTTCGGTGCACCCTGCACGCGAAGCTTGGCGTCCTCCGGGGAGCGCGCACGGTCGGAGAAGATGAACTGCCCCTTGTAGCGGCGCAGCCGGTTGAGCTCCCAGGCGCGGAACTCGCTGTCGTAGGTGGCGGGCGGCACGCCGAACGCCTTCTCGATGACCTCCGGGGTGCGCTTGCCTTCGCCCCACAGCTGCAGCGCCTTCACCACCCGCTGCATTCCGAAGCGCTCCACCGTGAAGACCATCATCTGGCTGGAGGCGTAGTAGGCCACCGTCACGTCGAGGCCGTCGCTGGCGTGGGTGAAGGCGCGGTTCATGTCCACCGCCGCCGGCAGCGTGTTCTGGGTGAGCGCCATGTAGAGCTGCGGATCGAGCTCGCGGTTCCACTCCGGGCGCCGGGCGATGGTCTCGTACTCCGAGAGCCCTTCGGTGAACCAGCGCGGCACGTGGTTCTTCGAGAGCTGGATGGCGAACACGTGGCCGAGCTCGTGCCACAACACGTTGCCCCAGTTGAACGGCTCGCTCTTGGGGCTCATGGCCGCCACCACGCGGCCGAAGCACACGCCCTGGATGCCGATGTTGGGCAGGCCGCTGGTGCGCACGCTGAAGTTCTCGCGGGTCTCGTACAGCTCCACCTGGGTGGGCAGCTTGGGCACGAAGCCGTAGCGGGCCTTCATGCTGGCCAGAGCCTCGCCGGCCAGCCGCGGCACGTAGCGATCGAGCACCTTCTTCTCGCTCTTGGGGTAGCGAATCTTGAAGGTGCCCACCTCCACCGTCTCGTAGTTGGTGGGGATCACCTTCTCGTAGAGGTTGAGTGTATTGTACACCATGACGTTGTAGCGGTCCTTGGACCACGCGGTGTTCAGGGCCTTGAGGCCGTCGTCCTCTTGCCCGTTGCGCATGGACGTGAGGCCCAGCTGGGCCCAGGCCCGGCCGTCGTCGGGGTCGACCTTGGTGGCCTCCTTCATCATGCTCACGATGTCGTCGTAGCGGTGCTCCCACTCGGCGAACTCGCCCACGATGGAGTAGAAGCGCGCGTACTCCGGGTTGCGGGTGAAGACGTCTTTCTTGGCCGCCTCGAAGCCCGGCTTGTCGTCGGAGAGAAAGCGCGTGGCGGCGCGCATGCTGAGGAGCTCGAGATCGGCGGGGTTGATGGCCAGGCCGGTCTCGATGGCCTTGTCGGAGGCGGCCAGATCCATGTCGCGCAGGGCGATGCCGGCGCGCACCGCGTACACCGCGGCCAGCTTGGGGTTGATGGCCAGGGCTTCCTTGAGCAGCGCTTCGGCGGCGTCGAAGTCGAGCGCCTGGTCGAGCTTGATGCGCGCCATGGTGAGCAGGGCGTCGGCGCGCTTGGGGGCGATCTTCAGCGCGTCGCGGGTGACGTCTTCGGCGTGGCCAGCGTCGAACTTCTCCAGGAAGAGCTCGGACCGGTACATGAGGGTCTGGGTGCGGGTCTTGTCGATGGCCTCGCTCTCGCTGAAGGCCTGGTTGGCGTCCTTGGCGCTGCGGAGCAGGTGGGCGGCGCGGCCCACTTCTGCCAGGCCGTCGGCGTCTTGACCCAGCTCGGAGTAGTCGTCGATGACCTTGTGCAAAGGTTCGTCGGCGTCGGCACGCTTACCGGCGTAGATGAGGTACTCGCCGAGGAGCGTGCGGGCGCGGCGGGCCTCGCCGCCCTTGGTGGCCTTCACGCCCTCGAGGGTCTTGATGGCCTCCGCCACCTTGCCGCGGGCGAAGAGCGAGCGGGCGCGCACGGTGGCGGCCAGGGCACGCACCGCTTCGCCGCCGGCGGTCACCTGCGCGACGGTCTTTTCGGCTTCGTCGTAGCGACCGCGCTCCAGGTAGCTGCGCGCCAGGAGCACCTGGGCCTCCGGCTGGTCGGAGCCGCGGATGGCCTTCAGCGCCGCTTCCGCGCCGTCGTAGTCGGTGGTCTCCAGCTTCCCGCGGGCCTCGGCGAGCGCCGATGAGACCTCGCGCTTGCCGGTGGGTGCCGCGTTGCGCGGCTGCGCGAGAGCCGGGGTGATGGGCGCGGTGGGGGCCGCGAGACCGGCGAGAATCGTGAGCGCGAGAAGAAGAGGCCGTCGCATTGGTCGAGGCTATCACGCGGCCCGCGAACCCCTGAGCGTGCGCGCGGGCCGCCATGGCTGGCGCGCAAGGTCCGAATCTTCCAGTCGCGGACGAAATTTCCAGGATCACCTTGCCCGACTTTGGGTGATGACGTAGGACACCGTCATGAAGCGTTTCGCCCTCCTTCTCGCGCTCGCGGCCCTCTCTGGTGCATGCACCGCCGATGTTCAGGACGTGGCGGGAGACGACGAGGCGATGGTCCAGGAAGACCCCATCGTCCTGGCGACCGATACCAAGATCAAGAACGCCATCGTGAAGGCGTCGACCGGCGTCTACTACCTCTCGGAGAGCGATCACCCGCTGGTGTGGATTCGCTCCACCCAGGTCGCCACCGCGCCGGCCAACGCGGCGTTCATTCACCGCGCCTTCAATGCCGTCACCAACAACGACGCCATGGCCGACAAGCCGCTCTCTCAGCTCAAGTCGGAGACCGTTTCCTTCGAAGCCTTCGCGGCGCGGCTCAAGCCGGTCGCTGGCGAGGACGCCGACAACTTCGCCTACCACCAGCAGATGACCAAGGTGCTCGACCTGGTGCGCACCAACCTGAAGAACCCCATCGTCATTCGCCTGGGTCGGCCGCAAGGCAATATCCTCGTCGGTGCCATCTCGGTTTACTTCGTCGGCACCTTGCCCAGCGGCAAGATCGGCGGCCTCTTCACCGTCGCCGTCGAGACCTGATCGCCCCGCGCGCAGCGGTGTCGATCGCCCCGCGCGCAGCGGTGTCGATCGCCCCGCGCGCAGCGGTGTCGATCGCCCCGCGCGCAGCGGTGTCGATCGCCCCGCGCGCAGCGGTGTCGATAGCTCACGGCGCGAAGGTTCGCGTTCGGTAGGCCGCTTCGGCGTCGAGACCGAAGCGCTCGAGGCCGGGCGCCACCGCGTGCTCCATGGTGTTGCGGTAGATCTCGCCCATCTCTCCCGGGTCGACGTCGCCCAGCGCGTCGTCGTCTGCGGTGCGTGCGAAAGCCTTTGGCGCCTGCGACAGCTCCCGCTCGGCCACCGCGAAGGCGAAGCGCAGGTAGCGCGTGAGCGAGGCGCGCACTTCCGGACGCGCGCGCAGCCACGCGTCCCAGCTCTCGAGGTAGAGAAAGCCGAAGCGGCCGTGGAGGGTCTCGTCGGCGAGGGGTGCCCGGATGGCGTTTCGCAGGTAGCGATCGCGCGCACGCTCCAGGCTGAGCGTGAGGTACGCCACGGCGGTCATCTCGGTGATGCAGGTGGTGTAGACGACGTTGCGCAGCGCGCACTCCTCCCGCGAGACCTTGGTATGCGTGGCGATGCCGGCGGGGCCGGCCGCACCGGGGAGCACCGGGCGCGGTGCACCGAGCGCCACCGAGACGTCGGCGCAGCGCTCGGCGTGCACCAGCTCGTCCTGCGCCATGCGCAGCGTGACCGCCGAGGCTTCCACGGAGGCGCCGGCGGCCAGCACCTGGGAGGCCAGCGCCGAGAACACGAAGGTGGAGCGGTACTCGTTCTGCGTGCGCGTCGTCCACACGGTACGTGCCCGGGCGACGGCTGCAGGATCGTAGGCCTCCGCCGCGAACACCGCTCCGTCGTCCTCCACCCGCTGAAGGCTCGCGCGTAGCGCGCGATACTCCGAGGCGAGCTGCATCAGACCGGCATTTCCGGCGGAGGAAGGGGACCCGAGACGCCGCCGCCGCTGTCTTCGGTGGCGGCGTCGGTGGTCGATGCATCTTGCACAGAACCGGCGTCGCGCTCGGTGCTTCCGTCGGCCACGGCTGCGTCGCGTACCGCCGCGTCACCGGTCTTTCCGGCGTCCTTCTCGCCCGTGCTGGCGTCCTGGGCAGGCGCGCCGGAGCTGGAGGCCGGGGCCTCGGAGGAGCAGGCCGGGAGGGCCAACGTGGAGGCCAGCGCCAGGGCGCGGGCAAAGCGGACGTACTTGGGGTGAAGGTCGCGGGAGGAGGGGAGTGCCATGCTCACACTTGGGAGTGCGCCGGCGCCGTCGTCACGAAATCGGTCAGAAGGGCGGCCCGACCGTGCGAAGGGGAATGCTCTCGGCAGCGTGTCGCGTGGTTGCGACCGTAGTGGAGATGGGCTTCAAGCCCTTCCCCTGGCGATCACTGCGCGTGCGCCTTGCCCCCCTTACAGATGCAGAGCTCGGGGTAGTCGCTCGCGCTCTTGGCAGGCCGCCACCCCTTGCCGCCACAGACGTTGCATGGCGCGGGAGCCGGTGGAGGCGCAAGCATCGAGCGAATATCCGTGCGCCCTTTGGAAACAACCGGGCTGCCGGATTTGTCGAACAAGATTGGATTCGCGATGCACCAATTCCCGATGCAGCGCCCCGTTCGTTCAAAGAGCTCGTCCCAACGAACTTGAGGAGGTGCCTCCTCGAGCGTACGAAGCTCCATGTCCTGAGCGTCGCTCGGCGAATCCTCTCCCGCTAGCTCCGCAATGCGCTGCGCTTGCTTCCAGTCTGTATCGATCGTTCGCCGAGCCGCCGCCAAGTAGGCGACCTCCTCAGCGGCTAGCGCGTTGCTTCGATTCGCGATGAGCGTGTCGAGCATGAACACCAGAAGGTTGCTGTACATCGTGTCGCCTAGTTGCTCCGTCGCCTCGCTTGGGTAGTAGTTCCCCATGCCGTTGCGATTCAGCTCCTCTCGCAACCGCCCGTTGGCACGCACCAGCTCGCCTTGCACCGAAGCGCATGCGCCCGAGGGTGGCACCAGGGCCTCCCAAAGCTCTTGCATGAACTTCTGAAGGCGATCACTGGGCTCGTCCGCTCCGAACGGCTCAATGGTCGGCGCGGGCCCGTGGCTAGGCAACGGGACCGACTGGGCCGGTAGCGACGGCGCAGTCGCCCCCATCTCGGCGTAGAGCCCAAGAATCGCTGCTCGCAGCGCACCGAACAGCTCGATGTCACCCGACATCCACCGCTTGGAAGGTGCGAGGTGGAATCGCCTCGTGCTCGGTTGTCCCGCTTGGGAGATTGTGAGTGCGATGCCGTCACGCAGATCCCATCCAACCATCACCGAATGATCGTTCCCACCGTCGCGCGTGAACACGAGACCATCGAGCGTGGGACCGTGCCACCCTCGACGCAGGAAGGGGGGCCAGTGCTCCTCGATCAGGGAACGAATGTGCTCGAGCGTTTCCCTTACCTCTTTTGGCTCCCGCGGCATCCCGCAAAGCGCGGCAATGTCGTCTGCGAGCGTGACAAAGCCAGCCGATGCCTCCCGCAGCGCCGCGCTGAGAGGCATCGGTTTCTCTGAATGGGTGGAGTCCAGATTGCCGACGCGCTCGCCATCGCTCCATGTCGTTGCGCCAACCTCCGGCGGTAAGTGCTTCCTGGTCGTAAACGCAATATACATACATTGGATATCAATGAGCGGCGCTGCCAGGCGCATCCTGGTCGCCTCGGCCTCGGCCATGGTTGCCAAAACCTCCGGACCGAGGAACGCGAGCGAGGTGGCGGACGCAGGGAGGGCATCGACCGCCGCTGCCGCCTTGGCCAAAAGCGTAGCGGGATCTATGCCGGCCCGCTTGAGGGGGCCAGCGCCGTAACCTGCTTCCAGGAGCGCCACCAACACATGATGCACTGTCACATGCACATGCTTTCGCCGGTCTGCCGCCGTCTGTGCGGTTGAGAACACCCCCTTGAGGGACTGCGTATACCGCTCCATCTTGATGTGCTCGGTCATCGCGCGGAAGTTATGATCATTCTCCGCGCGCGCACCAGCAGTTTCCCGGAGTTTGGGACGAATCTGAATGCGCTCCCCTGTTGGCGCCGTCCGGGGACACGAGCGAATCGTTCCCAAGCTGCGCATGTTCGTTCGTCGACCGAAACACTTTCGTTTCTCACTGCCCTGCGATGGCGCGAGGGCCAGACGGTCGTAGCTACTGTTTCTACTTCTTGATTGGCATTCACGAGTGGCTGCCGCGACCGAGGACGACTTGACCGAATTCGATCAGAAAGCCGGCGGAACCAGATCGTCGGCGCCCACGGGACGGAGGGGAATGCTGTCGGCAGGGTCGACCGCCTCGAGGCGCAGCCAGTTTTCCGGGCACCGTGCCGACGCCAGCGTGTAGCGCGTGGTGTGGTCGCGATCGTAGTGGAGGTCGATGGCGGCAGGGCCTTCGTCGGGGATATCGATGTCGAAGCTCGATTGGTACGCAGCCTCGGTGCCGCGGACCAGTCTCCCGTCGTTGTCACGTCGGAGAAAGTAGATGCGGCAGCCGGCGGTGAACTCCATGCCCACGACGTCGCTGGGCGTGCTGGTGGGGCGCGCGCCGCAGAACATCCAGCGATTGGCGGTGACCGCAACCACGTCCTTGGCGGTGGCGATGGCGTAGCGCGTGCCGGGCGCCTCGGAGGTCGCGGGGCACACCGGGTTCTCGCAGCCGTTGCCGCGCAGCGAGGCGATCTCCTGGTCGAGCCAGTCGACGCAGCCGTAGAGTCGCGGGCCGGCCTCCTTCGCGGCTGTGCTCTGGATGGGCGTGGGCTGGCCGGCGTCGTTGGCGCCCAGGTCGACGGCGCGCGTCGCGCATGCCACACCCAGCGCGCTTGCGAGAACGCAGACCAGGCCGTGACGTGCCAAGCTCATGGCGCGCATCCTGGCGCGGATTGCCCCGGGCGCAAGTTCGTTCACAGGTCGCGCTCCCGGGAATCGGGGCCGCTGCCGACCACGGCGTCCACCGCGGGAAGCAGCATGCTCCGGGGAAAGCGCTTGCGAAAGCGCTCGGCCCTCGTCTGTGCATCGGTGCGCCGGCCCTGCATCGCGAGCGCCTGGATTGCCAGCGCTTCGCGCTCCTCCACCAGCGCGCCCTGGGGGAACTTGCGCTCGTGCTCTGCTGCGGCCACCAGGGCATTGGCGGCATCGCCGCGGCCGAGTGCGCTTCGCGCCACGTCGAGCACCGCGCGCTCCTTGGCGAGGTCGTCTCCGTGCACGCCGCTGGTGACGCTGGCGCTTGGCGTCACCGTGGGGGCGCGCGGAAGGTCCTCCAGCCGAAGTCCCGAGGGCGAAGGCGCGGGCTGGGCCGCGAGCTGGGCTACGGTCACCGCAGCCGCCGGGGCTGGTCGATCTATGTAGATTACACGCTCGCGAGGAGGCAGCAGGAGCGAGCCCCCGAGACCCAGCCCGGCGCCGACCGCCAGCGCCGCCGCCAGAGCCCACGCCGGAAAGCCCGCAGCCACCGGAGGCGCAGGCGGCGGAGGAGC
>JABFRG010000179.1 GCA_013141295.1 Polyangiaceae bacterium | reverse complement strand
CGCCCGAGTAGCTCCTCGGCTGCAGCGTTGATGGAGACGATGCGCTCGCTGGCATCACAGATGAGGACGCCGTCGCGCATCCCCCGGAGGATCTGCTCCACCCGTACCTGCGCCTCGGTCACGATGGACGCGTTCAGGCTCTCCAGCTCGTCGGCCATGGTGCGGTGCGCGTGGGTCTCGAAGCGTCGCTCTTCCTCGTGCTCCTCGTAGGCCTGGCTCACCAGATCGAGGACCATGGCCTCGTCCACCGAACCATCCGGCCGCCTCGCCTTCTTGATCTGGCGCAAGAGAAGGCGATGCATCAGCGCACCGCCTTTTGCGCGCGTGCGGGGCGCACCAGGACCGTTGGGCGCCGGCAGAGCATGGGCTACCTCGGGCTCACGGAGTCGGAGATGGCGGGGACCTCGCTGCAGCCGAACATCGGCTCGGGCCGGGTCCACGGTATCGGACGGGCCAGGTCGAGGGCCTCCGAGAGCGCGTCGACGTCGAACTCGGAGATGCGCGACGCGGTGGCGGCGTAGAGGTCCACGCCCACGGCGATGTTTCCCATGCTCGTCGGGAAGTCCTCTCGGTGTACGTCGACCGCCGTGCGATGCGCCATCGCCTCGGCGGCCCGGCGATCCGCATGCGGGAGGAGCACCAGGAGCTCGTTCTGGTCGGTGCGCCCCAGCTGCGCCCCCTCGGGCATCTGCGCCCGGACCCGCTGCGCCAGCGTGCGCAGGAGCTCGTCCGCGAGGGCCGTTCCATAGGCCTCCGTGAGATCCGACAGCCCGCTGAGCGAGATGCGCACCAGCGAGAGTGGCGAAGGGTTACGGCTCCGCGCGCGGAGCAGCGCGTGGAGATTGGTGATGAACACCCGGCGACGCAAGGCGCCGGTCACGATGTCGTGCTCCGCCTGGAACGCGATGAGCCGCTTGGCCTCCAACAGCTCGTCTTGCACCCGCATGTAGCGCTCCGCGGCTCGGAGGCGCGCGGCCAGCTCGATGGCCGAGTACGGCTTGGTGATGTACTCGTCGGCCCCCGCGTCGAGCCCTGCCACGATGTCTTCCTGCGCCGTGCGCGCGGTGAGCATCACCACGTAGGGATGCCGTTCGCCGCCCTTGTCGCGGATGGCGCGACACACGTCGAGACCCGTGACGCCGGGCATCATCCAGTCGAGGATGGCTCCGTCGAAGGACTCGCGCGCGACCGCCGCCAGCGCGTCGTGGCCGTCCTCGGCCACCACGGTTTCGTGCCCCCACCCGCGAAGCAGCTCATCGAGCAAAAATCGCAGGACGAGATCGTCCTCGGCAATCAAGAGCTTCAAGGCTGGTCTCCCGAACGGGCACCGACCCCCCCTCGCGGGAGACGACGAACGTTCCTGGAGGGAGAACGGCCGAAGGGACGGGGCCTTGAGGGAAAAGCCGCGGCACCGAGCCGCAGGCCGCAGGCCGGTGTATCCTTGCGTCATGAGCGTACTTCTCAAGCGCGCCCTCGACGCGGCCGCGGTTTGGCACCGGGATCAGCTGCGCAAGTACCCGGTAGCCCAGGTGCCGTACGTGAGCCACCTGGCGGGCGTGGTGGCGATCCTGGCGCGGCACGGCTTCTCGGAGGAGGTGCAGGCCGCGGGGGCGCTGCACGACGTCATCGAGGACCAGGAGGTCTCGCCGGAGGAGCTCGGCGCGCGCTTCGGGAGCCGGGTGCGCGATCTCGTGGTTGCCTGCTCCGAGCAGGACCGCAGCCTTCCGTGGGAGGAACGCAAGGCCCGCTACCTGGAGGCGTTCTCCCACAAGAGCTGGGAGGCGCAGGCCATCACCCTGGCCGACAAGATCGACAACCTCGAGTCCATCGTGGTGGCCCGGGAGCAGGCCGAGGCCGACGCGGTGTGGAGCCAGTTCAAGCGCGGCAAGGACGCACAGCTGGCGCGCTTCCAGGCCCTCCTCGAGCGCGCCCGACAGCTCGCGCCGCACCCGCTGGTGGACGAGTATGCGCGGGCGGTGGCGGGAGCGTCCGCCGTCTGAACGCCGGGTGATCCGGGCTCCCGAAGATGATACGGTGCTGGCCATGGCACTCGTCAGCTGGTCCTTTCCCACGTCCATCGTCTTCGGAAACGGCGCTCTCGCCACCCTCGCCGACAAGGTGCGGGCGCTCGGCAAGAAGCGCGTGCTGGTGGTCGCCGACCGGGGCGTCGTCGCCGCCGGCGTGGTGGCCCGGGTCACGGCAGCGCTGGGCGACATTCCGACCCGCGTCTTCGACGCCGTGGACCCCAATCCGGTGGAGAAGAACGTCACCGATGGCGTCGCGGCGTTTCGCGAGCACCAGGCGGACATCATCGTGTCCGTGGGCGGCGGCTCCCCGCTCGACGCAGGAAAGCTCATCGCCCTGGCGACCACCCACCATCGGCCGCTCCAGGAGTACGACGACGCCATCGGCGGCGACGCTCACATCGGGCCCGACGTTCCGCCGATCATCACCATTCCCACCACCGCGGGCACCGGCAGCGAGGTGGGCCGCTCCGGCGTCGTCACGCTGGCCGCCACCGGACGCAAGACCGTCATCTTCAGCCCATACCTGTTGGCCAAGGTCGCCATTCTCGATCCGGAGCTCACGGTCTCGATGCCCGCCAACGTGACCGCCGCCACCGGCTTCGACGCGCTCACCCATTGTCTCGAAGCCTACTGCTCCAAGGGCGACCACCCCATGGCCGACGCCATCGCGCTCGGCGGGCTCGAGCTCGCTGCCGACTTCCTGGCGAAGGCCGTGAACCACCCGAACGATCTCGAGGCCCGCGGCGCCATGATGAAGGCCGCCATGATGGGTGCGGTGGCGTTCCAGAAGGGGCTCGGCGCCTGCCACTCGCTCGCCCACCCGCTCTCCAGCGAGAAGGGCATGCACCATGGCCTCGCCAATGCGCTGTGCCTGCCGGCGGTGGTGGCCTTCAACGCCACGGCCATTCCCGAGCGGCTCGAACGGTGCCGGAAGATCATCGACGCGGGCGCCAAGGACATCGAGGCCGCGGTGATCGCGTTCCGGACCCGGGTGGGCATCCAGGGCGGCCTCGCCGCCCACGGCGTCACCAAGGCCGATATCGAGAAGCTCTCGGCCAAGGCCTTCGAGGACGCGTGCCACCGGAGCAATCCGAAGGACACGTCGCGAGAGGACCTGGCCAAGCTTTACGAGGCCGCACTCTGAACGCCGCGAGCTGATGCGCGCGGCTCCGGCGCGGCCTCGACCAACGCTTTCGCGGGCCGTCTACTTGGCCGCCTTCTTCTCTTTCTTCTTCTGCTGCTTCTCCTTGGTGGAGAGCTTCGGTTTGTTGTCCTTCTTTCCTCGCTCGATGCCTTTGGCCATGACGCCTCCTTTGGGGGGTTGCCCGGGAGTTTATCCGCCCCGGGGCCCGGTAGTCGAGCGTTCGGAGCCCTCATGTCGTCCGTTCTGAACGAGCTGGTGCAGCTCCTGGCGCTGGAGCGCATCGAAGAGAACCTCTTCCGTGGGCAGAGCCAGGACCTCGGTTGGGGCACGGTGTTCGGTGGTCAGGTGCTCGGGCAGGCGCTCTCGGCAGCGGTGCAGACCGTTCCCGGTGACCGGCACGTGCACTCGCTGCACGCGTATTTTCTGCGCCCCGGCGACGTTTCCAAGCCGATCGTCTACGACGTCGACCGCATTCGCGATGGCGGCAGCTTCGCCACGAGGCGCGTGGTGGCCATCCAGAGCGGCCACGCCATCTTCAACGTCGCTGCGTCGTTCCAGAAGGAAGAAGAGGGCTTCGCCCACCAGGATCCGATGCCCGACGCGCCCCCGCCGGAGTCGGTGCCCACCGAGCAAGAGCGCGCGCGCCTGTTCGTCGACAAGCTCCCGAAGATGCTCCAGGCCCGCGCGGTCGCCGATCGCCCGTTCGAGATTCGACCGGTGGGCCCGGAGACGGATCCGTTCCATCCGCCGCCGCTGCCCGCTTCGCGCATGGTGTGGCTGCGCACCGCGGCGCGGCTCCCGGACGATCCCGCGCTGCATCGCTACCTCCTCGCGTACGCCTCGGACCACGCGTTCATCACCACCGCGCTCCAGCCCCACGGGGTCACGTGGCTCACGCCCGGCATGCAGGTCGCCAGCCTCGACCACGTGATGTGGTTCCACCGCCCGTTTCGCGTGGACGAGTGGCTGCTCCACGTGATGGACAGCCCGGCCGCGCACGGATCGCGCGCCCTGGTCCGCGGCCGCATCTTCACGCGCGACGGCCTCCTGGTGGCGGCGACCGCGCAAGAGGGCTTGATCCGCCGACGCGGCGTGGCCCCGTAGAACAGCGCGCTTCGCGCCGACCGAAGCGTGATACGAAAAAGCGAGTGTCGAAGCGCCAACTCGCCGTCGTCGCGGTCTTCTGCTCGGGGTTCTGCGCGCTCGTCTACCAGGTGGTCTGGACGCGCGAGCTGCGGCTCCTCTTCGGCGCATCCACCGCGGCCTCCGGTGCGGTTCTCGCGGCCTTCGCGGCGGGCCTGGGCCTCGGCAGCCTGCTCCTGGGACGCCGCGCCGATCTGCACGCGCGTCCGCTCCAGCTCTACGCGCACCTGGAGCTCGGCATCGCAGCTTCGGCCGCGGCTTCGGCGCCGCTCGCCATGCTCGCACGCAAGATCTACGTCGGCCTGGGTGGCGTGGTCGCGCTGGGGGCGGTGGCGGGCGGAGGCCTGCGCATCCTCCTGGCAGCGTTGGTGCTGGCGGCGCCCACCTTCCTCATGGGCGGCACTCTCCCGGCGATGGCCCGCGCGCTGGCAGACGACGAGGAGGACCCGGAGCGCCGTCGCGTCGCCTTGCTCTACGGTGCCAACACGCTCGGCGCGGTGGGCGGCGCCATGGTCGCCACCTTCGTCGCGCTGGAGGCGCTCGGCACGCACCGGACGCTGTGGGCGGCTTGCGCCATCAACCTGGCCGTGGTGCTGCTGGTGCTGCGCGTCGCCCGGAGCGAGGCGCCGCGAGACGCAGAGGTGAGCGTCGCCGAAGTGCCGACCGCGGAAGGCACTCCCGTCGCTTCCGGGACGGCAGTGGCGCCGCCGCGGGGCGTCGTGTTCACCGCCGCCGCGGTGACCGGCTTCGCCTTCTTTCTCATGGAGCTGGTCTGGTACCGGGTGCTCGGGCCCCTGCTCGGCGGCACGGTGTTCGCCTTCGGGCTCATCCTCTCCACCGCCTTGTTCGGAATCGGCGTCGGTGGCCTCGCGGGCGCACGCTTCTTCGTGGGGCGCGTGGTGCGCCTGCGCACCTTCGCGGTGGTCTGCTTGCTCGAGGCCGTGACCCTGGTGGTGCCCTTCGCGGCGGGCGACCACGTGGCGCTCGTGGCGCTGTTTCTCCGCCCACTGGGCGGCTATGGGTTCGCGCCGCTGGTGGCGGGGTGGATGGTCGTCGCCGGCTTCGTCGCGTTCCTCCCGGCGCTCTTCGCCGGCATGCAGTTCCCGCTGCTCATCTCCCTCCTCGGGCGCGGCCGAGCCTCGGTGGGGCGCCACGTGGGCCTGGCCTATCTGTTCAACACCGGCGGCGCGGCGGCTGGATCGCTGGCGGGCGGCTTCGGTCTCCTGCCGCTCCTGGGGGCCAGCGGCGCATGGCGCTTCTGCGTCGGCCTCTTGCTGATGCTGGGCGCCGTCTCGCTCGTGCTCGATCGGGCCGGCATTCGACGGGGCCAGATCGCCGCCGGGGCGTTGCTGGTGGGGCTGGCGCTCTTCGGCGTCGTCGCCGATGGCCCCAGCGCAGCGTATCGGCATTCGGGCATCGGGAGCGGTCGGGTGCCGCTCGACGCGGTCTCCGGCGAGACCCCGCGCCACCGCTTCTTGCGCGCGAGCCGCGCCGACATCCTCGCCACCTACGAGGGCGTCGAGAGCGGCATCGCCATCGACAAGCAAGACGGCGTGCGCTTCGTGGTGAACGGAAAGACCGACGGCCACGCCAAGTTCGATGCGGGAACGCAGATTGGCGCCGGCCTGGTGGGCGCGCTGCTCCATTCGGGGCCGGTGCGCTCGTCGCTGGTCATCGGTCTCGGCACCGGGAGCACCGCCGGTTGGCTCGGCAAGGTCGACTCCATGGAGCGCGTCGACGTCTTCGAGCTCGAGCCCGCGATCATGAACGTGGCCCGTCTCTCGGCTCCCTTCAATGGCGCCGTTCTCGACAATCCCAAGGTGAAGGTGCGCTTCGGCGACGCCCGGGAGCTGTTGGCGCTCACCGACCGGCAGTACGACATCGTGTTCTCGGAGCCCTCGACCCCGTACCGCGCCGGCGTGGCGAGCCTCTTCACCGCCGAGTATTACCGGATGGTTCGCGATCATCTGGCCAAGGACGGGTTGTTCCTGCAGTGGGTCCAGGGCTACGAGACCACCTTCGCCACCGTTCGCATCCTGGCGGCGACCCTGGCGGAGGTCTTTCCCGAGGTCGAGCTCTGGGAGACCGAGGCCAACGACCTGCTCTTCGTGGCCGGCGTCTCGAAACGCATGTATGATGCACCTACGATTCGCCAGCGACTGGCAGAGCCCACGTTTCGACAGGGGATGATCGCGGCCTGGGGCGTGGACGATCTGGAGGGCGTGTTCGGTCACTTCGTGGCCCGTAGCGGTTTGGTCAAGGCGCTGGCCAAGGAGCACGCCGACGACCTCAACACCGACGACGACAGCGTCGTGGAGTTTGCCTTCGCGCGCACGGTGGGGCGGGTGGGCTCGTTCAACATGGACGCCGTGCACGTGGCGGCGCGCGCGCGCAAAGACAGCCTGCCGCCCATCACCGGTCCCTTCGACTACGAGCAGATGCGCTACGAGCGCGCGCTCCTCACGGTCTATCCGTCGCGCTCGCCCGCCCGGCCCGGAAGCGGCCTCGACGAGGACCATCGGGAGCGCCTCCTGGCGGTGAACGCCTGGGTGGCGCAGGATCCTATCGCGGCGTTCGGCCTGTGGAACCTCCGCCCCCGGTCGCGTCCGACACGCCTGGAGCGGCTCATGGTGGCCGAGCTTGCGGTTCTCATGCGTGCTCCGGACGCAGAAGCCCATGTGGCCAGGCTCGCGCTCATCGCGCCCACCGACGCCGCGGTGCTCTCGTTCCTCGGGCAGCTATGGGGGCCCGACGGCGCCAAGTCGATGCCGGCATTTCTCGGGGTCATCGAGCGGTTGCGGAAAGACCCGTGGGCCGACGCCGGGCTCTCGCATGCGGCGCTGCGCGCGGTCCCCGAGCTCCTTCGGCTGGTCGTGGCCTCGGGTGCGCCGGTCCTCGACGCCCTGTCCGTTCCCTTCGTCGGATACCTGTGCGACGCGGCCCGGCTCGCGCGGCGGGTCGACGTGCAGCGGCTTCTGGGGCCGAGCCCCGATTGCGCGCAGGTGTTCGCGGAGCTCGAGCCGCACGTGCCGTGGGAGGGCGGGACGCTGCAGTTTCGCAGGGAGTGCTACCGCACCATCCACCACCCGCTGCTCGCCCGCGCGGAGGCCGACTTGCGGGCCTTCGACGCGGAGCAAGAGGTCCCGTTCGGGCTCGGGGTCGCGCTCGATCGGCCCTCCGGGCGCGGATATCTCGACGCCCCCGCCACGACGCACACCGCAGCGAACGCCGACGCGAGCGCGCCGCCCGCACCTACGGCGGCGGGCGCAGATGGTGGTACCGGGGCCGACGCCGGTGATGCGTCGCGCTGACGGCGGCGGGCGCCGCTACTTGGCGTAGCTCGCCAGCATCGACGCGACCAGCCCGCCCACACCCAGCAGGACGAAGGCCACGAACGCGAAGGTGACGCGGCGCCTACGCTTGCCACCGTCGAACCCCACCACGTCGTCGAAGCTCACCGCGCTGTCGACCGAGGGCAAGGGGGCGGCGGGCTTGGGCGGTAGCGAGACCACCGTGAACGGGTTGTCCGGCGGCACGGTGGGCGCGACGCTCGGCGCCACCGACACGTGCACCGGCGGGTCCGAGCTGGGCAGCGCCGCCGGCGGGGCGGTGGTGATCACCGGCACGTTCGCGCGGACCTGGGCCAGCGCCGGTGCGGTGAGCGCAAGCGACGTCGTCACGCTGCTCGCTTCCATGCGCGCGAGGCGTTCTTCGAGCGCCGCCATACGGTCCGCAGCGGGCTTCAGCACCTCGAAGACTACGCTCTCGACGATGGCGCGAATCTCCGCGGCATCCAGGCCCTTGGTCGAGATCACGGGCGCTGCAGGC
>JABFRG010000504.1 GCA_013141295.1 Polyangiaceae bacterium | reverse complement strand
CGCCAGCACCGCCATGGCGATGAGGCCGTAGGCGAAGAACTCCGCGGTGCGACGCACCGTGACGCTCCAGCCGGCAGACGTCAGCCGCTGCACCAGCACGAAGAACACCGACCCGAGGGCGATGGTCAAAAAACAGAAGTAGGCGAACACGTAGGCGAAGGCGAAGCGCGTCATGTCGCTCGCGGCGCCCACGCCGGAGAGCACTGCGCCAACGCCGCCGATGCCCGCTGCGATCTTCCAGGCAGAGCTCCACGGCCCGCCTTCGCGGATCATGAAATCGTCCTTTTTCTTCTCGCTCATCTTGGGAATCTCTCAGTGTTTGGGGGCAGCGGGCTCGAGGATCAGGAACTCGACGCGTCGGTTCTTTTCCTTGCCTTCGTCAGTACCGTTGTCGGCGATGGGCTTGTCGGGGCCGTAGCCTTTGGCCACCAGGATGTCCTTGGAGACGCCCCGCTGAACGAGCGCGGAGACGACGGCCTTGGCGCGGTCGGTGGACAAGGTCACGTTCTTGGCCTTGTCGCCTTCGGCGCTGGTGTAGCCCTGAATCTCCACCTTCTTGATCTGCGGGTTCGCCTTGAAGGTGGCGGCGAGCTCGTCCAGGAGGGCGTTCGACTCTTCGGCGATGGTGTTCTTGCCGGCGGTGAACTGGATCTTCTGGTCGATGACGATGTGGTCGGCCTTCACTTCCACGTGGTGGACGGGTGCCGGCGGAGCTTCCTTCTTGGGCTCGGGCTTCACGACGCCGGCCAAGGTGGGGTTGGCGAGCTGGAGCGCGCGCACGTAGGAGACGATGGCCCAGCGGTCTTGCACCGGAATCGCCTGCGAGTAGGGCGGCATGTTGCCCCTACCATTGGAGATGGTGGCGAAGAGCTGACCGTCCGGCATGTGCCGGTACTTGTCGTCGTGGAAGTTGGGCGGCTGGAAGGCGGCGGCGCCCGCTGCGATGGCTCGCTGCTTGATGATGCCGTTGCCGTTGCCGGTGTTGTCGTGGCAGGGCGCGCAGTAGATGCCGTAGCGCTCCTGCCCACGCTTGAGGAGGGCGGTCATGCCCGAGGCCTTCTCGATGGCTTCCGGCGGGACCGTGAGGACGTAGCCGCTCTGGTCGGTGAGGCGACCTTCGGAGATGCGGGTGTCGACTTCCTGATCGTGGGAGACCACGCCTTCGGGGAGCGGACGCATGGTGCGCTTGTCCTCGAAGAAGTCGCTCTCCGACTGGATGTCGTAGCGCTCCTGGTCGTACATGTTGCGAATGCCGAAGATCGGCGACTCGCGCGAGGTTTGACCGCGGCAACCGAAGACCGCGAAAACGACCGGGGCAAGCAGAGCGTAGCGGGCGGCCTTCATGCGGCCTCCTTGTCGTCGTCGCCGAGCTCGTCGGCGTCGTCTTCGACGAGCTCGATGAAGGTGGGGTGGGTACCCTCCAGGACCTTCTTCGTGCGCTCGAGGTGGAACTTCGGATCTTCGACCTCGACGGAGATGAAGAACTTGTCGTCGGTGGCCGCGGCGAAGCGGTCCGAGTTGAAGATGGGGTGGTGGTGGCGCGGGATCTTGTTGAGCCCGAACATGCCGAACACCGTGGTGAGGCAGGAGAGGAGCACCGTGAGCTCGAACATGATGGGGATCATGCTCGGGATGGCGCCGGGCGGCTTTCCTCCGATGACGATCGGGTAGTCGACGGCGTTCATCCAGTACATCATCGTGAAGGCCAGGGCGCAGCCGGTGATGCCGGCGGGGAGGACGATCCAGCCGAGCTTGGAGTCGCCCATGCCCATGGCGGCGTCCATGCCGTGCACCGGAAACGGGGTGTGGGCGTCGAAGTTCTTGTACCCCGCGTCGCGAAGCTTCTCGGCGGCGTGCAGGCACGCGCCGGGAGTTTCGTATTGCGCGAGATAGAGAGCGGGTTTCTTATCGGCCATGATTCACTCCGCCGGGGCGGCGGCGACATCGCCTTCCGCTTCATCGTGGTTGTGGTCTTCGCCTTCGTGCGCCGCGTGCTCACCGTGGTGCGGGTCGGCCTCGGGGAGGACGCCCTTCACCTCGGCCACCGCGATCATCGGTACCCAGCGAATGAAGAGGAGGAACAGGGTGAAGAAGAGGCCCAGCGACCCGGCGTAGATGCCGAAGTCGATGAGCGTCGGGCGGAAGTAACCCCAGGACGACGGCAGGAAGTCGCGGAAGAGCGAGGTCACGATGATGACGAAGCGCTCGAACCACATGCCGATGTTCACGAGGATGGACACCACGAACATGACCGGGATGCTCGTGCGGAACCGCTTGAACCAGAAGACCTGCGGCGAGAGCACGTTGCAGGAGATCATGATCCAGTACGCCCAGGCGTAGGGGCCGGACGCGCGGTTGTAGAGGAAGACGTGCCGCTCGTAGTCGTTGCCCGAGTAGTAGGCGATGAAGAACTCCATCGCGTACGCGTATCCAACGAGGGATCCGGTCGTGAGGATGATCTTGTTCATCAGCTCCAGGTGCTTCATGAGCACCAGGCTCTTCAGGCCGTACACCGCGCGGGTGATGAGCATGAGCGTCATCACCATCGCGAAGCCGGAGAAGATGGCGCCGGCGACGAAGTACGGCGGGAAGATGGTGGTGTGCCAGCCGGGCATGAGCGAGGTGGCGAAGTCGAAGGAAACGACGCTGTGCACCGAGAGCACGAGGGGCGTGGAGAACGCCGCCAGGAGCAGGTACGCACGCTCGTAGTTGGACCAGTGCCGGTTGGAGCTGCGCCAGCCGATGGCGAGAGCGCCGTAGATGGTGCGGCGGAGCTTGGTCTTGGCGCGGTCGCGGAGCGTGGCGAGGTCGGGGATGAGGCCGACGTACCAGAACAGCGACGACACCGTGAAGTAGGTGCTGACCGCGAACACGTCCCAGATGAGCGGGCTCTTGAAGTTCGGCCAGATGCTCATCTCGTTGGGGATGGGCAGCATGTAGTACGCGTACCAGGCGCGACCCACGTGGATGCCCGGGAAGATGAGCGCGCACATGACCGCGAAGATGGTCATGGCCTCGGCGAAGCGGTTGATGCCGGTTCGCCACTTCTGACGGAAGAGGAAAAGCACGGCGCTGATGAGCGTGCCGGCGTGGCCGATACCGATCCACCACACGAAGTTGGTGATGTCCCAGGCCCAGTAGACGGGGGTGTTGTTGCCCCACACGCCAACGCCGGTCCAGAACAGGTACCCGATGGCCATGCCGAGAACGCCGGTGAACGAGACGGCGATGAGGAAGCCCACCCACCAGGCGCGGGGGGCTTTGGTCTCGGTGACGTGGGCGACCGTCTCGGTGATGGAACTGAAGGTAGTTCCGTCGCCAACGAGGGGGGTTTCCCCGAGCTCTTTGATGGGAAGGTTGTAGTCGCTCATCACGCCATCTCCGGATTCAGATTGCGAATCTTGCCCAGGTAGGTGGTGCGCGGTCCGGTGCCGAGCTCCGCCAGGAGGCGGTAGCCGCGATCGAGGTTTCGGAGCTTGGCGACCTTGCTGGCAGGGTCGTTGAGATCACCGAACACGATGGCATCGGAGGGGCACGCTTGCTGGCAAGCGCTGACGATGTCGCCGTCCTTGAGGGTGCGGCCGTCGCGCTTGGCGCCGATCTTCCCCTCCTGGATGCGCTGAACGCAGTAGTTGCACTTCTCCATGACGCCACGCATACGGATGGTGACGTTGGGGTTCATGTGCATCTTCTCGGTGTCCGGCAGCACGCCGTCCTCACCGTGGAAGTTCAGGTAGTTGAAGCGGCGGACCTTGTACGGGCAGTTGTTGGCGCAGTAGCGGGTGCCGATGCAACGGTTGTAGGCCATGTCGTTGAGGCCTTCGGGGCTGTGCTCGGTGGCGTTCACCGGGCACACGTTCTCGCAAGGTGCCTCTTCGCACTGCACGCAGGCGACCGGCTGCAGCGCGAACTGCGGATCGTCCTCGGTGCCCACGAAGTAACGGTCGATGCGGATCCACGCGAGCTCGCGGCCGCGCATGACCTGCTCCTTGCCGACCGCCGGGATATTGTTCTCGGACTGGCAGGCGATGACGCAGGCGTTGCAGCCGGTGCAGGCGTTGAGGTCGAACACCATGCCCCACTTGAAGCCGGTGGGGTTCTGCTCGCGGCCCTTGTCGGTGTCGCGCTCGTAGTGGCGCTTCTCCCAGAGCGGGAGCACCTTCGGGTCCGGAGAGCCGCTGCGGTTGCGCGAGGCGTCCTTCGGATCCTTGTAGGGGAACTGCACGAACTTGGGGTTCGCGCGGTACTCCGCGAGGGAGGCGTCGATGGCGATGGGACGGCCTTCCATGCTGCCGTGCTCCTGCGTCTGCACGAAGCGGTAGCGGGTCGGCACTTCCGGCTCGAAGGGCGTGACCGGACCGATGCGGCCGGCGATGGGACCGGGCTCGGAGGCCTTGCCGAGATCGGCGTAGCGACCGTGGAGCTGCGCGACGTCGCCTTCGCCGAGCTTGGTGAGCTTGACGCCGGAGACGAAGCCCATGGCATCGCTGGTGCGGAGGTTCGAAACGTCGAAGCCGCGCTTGGAGCCGTAGCGACCCACTTCCGGGCGACCCCACCCGAGGGCGAGCCCCAGGGTTTCGTCGGCCTGTCCGGGGACGATGAAGACGCCGATCTCGACCGGGCCTGCGCCGTCGCGAGAGAGCCGCACCATGTCGCCGGACTCGAGGCCCAGCTTCTTGGCGGTGGCGGGCGAGATGAACGCCGCGTTGTCCCACACCAGCTTGCTGCCGGTCTCCGGGAGCTCGAGGAGCCAGGGGTTGTTGCCGTGGCGGCCGTCGAAGAGACGCGAGCAGGGCGAGAACGTGACCTCGAGGTCGGAGGCGACGCCGGGCTTGGCCTTGGCGAAGTCGGCGGCGATCTCGGCGCTGCGCGGGGGCAGGCCACCGAACGGCTTCACGAAGTCGTCGGCGACCACGCCCTTCTTGAGGGCCATGGACCAGGCGCGGTCGAAGTTGCCGAGGAACGTGTTGTTCGCACGCATCGTGGCTTGCACCACCGCGAGGCCCTTGGTGACCGTCTCGTTGGCGAGGCGGGCCAGGACTTCGATGTCGCTCTTCGACTTGTGGAGCGGCTGGATGAGCGGCTGCTGCACCGAGAGGGTGCCGGAGAGGCCCCGCTGATCGCCCCAGGACTCCAGCTCGTGCGTACGCGGCACGTGCCAGGTGGTGACCTTGGAGGTCTCGTCGAGGTGGCTCGAGAAGTGGAAGCTGGTCTTCGCCTTGGCGAGGGCCGCTGCGAACTTCAGATCGTTCGGTGCATTATACACCGGGTTTCCGCCGAAGATGAGCAGGGTGTCGACCTTGCCGGCCTCGAGCTCCTTGGTGAGCTCCGCGAGGTCGGCCGCGACGTCGAGCGGCTCGTCCTTGTCGGTGGCCGGATAGTACTGGACGGTCTGGCCCGAGTTGCCGAGGGCCCAATTGATGGCATGGGCCAGGGCGTGAACCCGGGCCGGCTGCCGCGCGCCCACCACGAGGAGGCTCTTGCCCTTGTGCTTGAAGAGGTCAGCGGCGACCGCGACCTTCCACTTCTCGGCGGCGCCGGAGCCCTTGCTGGTGAGGGTCCCCAGCGGTCCCAGCTCGAGGCCGTGCTTCTTGGCGAGCTCGCCGGCGATCTCGATGAGGTAGGCTTCGACGTCGCGGGCCCGGAGGCGGAGCCGGTGGTCGGACGAGAGGCCGGTGGTGGTGAGCGTCGGCTCCACCACGTAGAGGCGGTTCATCTCGTCGGTGGCGACGCGGAGCTTGCGGCCGTTGGCGAAGCCACTGGCGGCCCGCACCTTGCCGGCTTCGGTGCCGAGGAAGTCGCAGTCGAGGGTCAGGATGACCTTCGCCTTGTCGTAGTCCGGCACGGCGTTGACCGGCTGGTCGAAGGCGAGCTTGGCGCCGGCGCGGGTTCCGCTCTCGCTCACGGACGTGTACTGGTAGAACTTCGCGCCCGAGAACCGCGCCTTGATGGCGTTGCGGAGGCGCATCACCGTGGGCGAGTTCGTGGGCTCCATGAGGAACCGCAGCTTGGCGCCGGAGTCCTCTTTCGCCTTCTCGACGACGTCGGCCAGGGCGGCGTCGACGTCCTTGAGGGTGAGCTCGCCGGGCTTGGTCTTGGAGACCGGGTGCCGCGAGCGATCGGGATCGTAGAGGTCCCACACGGTGGCCTGCGCGAACGCGTCGGTGTGCCCGAGGCTCGCGGTGTGGTCCGGGTTGCCTTCGATCTTGGTGGGGCGGCCCTCGTGGCTCTCCACCAGCAGGCCCAGCGAGTCGCCGCGGTAGGCGCGGACGGTGGCGTAGTAGTACGAGAGACCGGGGACGGCCTGCTCCGGCTGCTTCGCGTAGGGGAGGATCTTCTCCACCGGGCGGCGCGCGCAACCGAACAAGGTGGCGGAGGCGCCGGCGAAGAGGAGGAAGTTGCGGCGACCGACGCCGGCGTCGGGCTTCTCTTCGGCCTTCGGCGTCACGACATGCGCGTCGGCGAGGCTGAACGGGAACTCCGCCTTGGCCTTGGCTTCGGCGGCGTCCGGCGCGGCCTTTTGCTCGAGGCTGCGCCAGAAGATCGGCGCGCCGTCTTGCGGTTTCTGGAACTCGTAGTCTTTACGGCGGCTCATCGGTGACACCCCGAGCAGTGCTGAGGAGGATGAACATCGGGAGCGGTCCAGCCCTTGGCCGAGTCGGCACGCCACTCCATGTTCGTGACTTGATCCTTCGGCCGGAGGTTCGGCTTGGGATCGCGGTGACATTCGAGGCACCAGCCCATGCTGAGGGGCTGGTCCTGACGGACGACGTCCATCTCGTCGATGCGGCCGTGGCAGGTCACGCAGCCGACGCCCGCATTGAGGTGCGCGCTGTGGTTGAAGTAGGCGTGGTCCGGGAGCTTGTGGACCTTGACCCACTCCACCGGCTTGCCGGTGTCCCAGCTCGCGCGAATGTTCGCCAGACGCGGGCTCTCGGTTTTCACCATGGCGTGGCAGCCCATGCAGGTTTGCGTGGCAGGTATCTGCGCGTGTGCCGACCGCTCGATGTTCGAGTGGCAGTACCGGCAGTCCATACCCATCTGCCCCGCGTGGAGGCGATGGCTATAGGGGACCGGCTGCACGGGCGCGTACCCGACCTGAAAGTTCTTGGGCGTGAGGTAGTACCACGCTCCGAACGTCACGCTGGCACCGACCACGTTGATCGCGATGGCCGCGATCAGTGGGAGCTTGTTGAGCGATCGAGGGAAGATTTGCATCGGTTCGACGGAAACAACGGGGAATGAAAGGCGAACCTCGGAGGTCCTCCGCGGCATCGAATTCGATTCGTCGCCGAGGACATGACGAGGCGGCGTCCTTATAGAGCGGCCGGGGTGCCAGATACAACCCCATGGCGCGGCTTTTTGCCGCGCGCGTAAGTAGTCGGGTCTACACGTAGTTTTCCGCCTCGACGAACGCGAAAATGTTGCGCGGAGAGCGCCCCCGGAGCCGAGGGTCGGGGGCTCCAGGTGGCCGCGCGACCTCGGAACGGCGGTTCAGGCATGCGATATTGCTGCCGGACGTCGGGCGATTTCTTGGCGCGGTGCGGCACGTTCCGAGCCTGGCTTCGGTAGCCCGGTGCGCTACGGTAGAGCGCCATGACGACGAAGGCGTGCCCCTCGTGCGCTACCGTGAACGACAAGCGCCTCTCCCACTGTGGCGGCTGCGGCCGCGCGGTGCGGTTCGAGCTCTCGCCGCGGGTGCAGCAGCTCATCGTCGCCGCCATCGTGGCGGTGTTCGTGAGCTACATGGTCTGGGACACGAAGAAGATGGGCGACCACGTCCGCGACATTCCGGTGCGATCGGCAAGCGCCCCGCATTGAGTTTGCTCAGGGCGCGTTGGTAGCGCCGGGGGTGGGCGTGACGATCGCGAAGTCGGCGGCGTTGTCGCCAGTGCTCGCGCCGTCCGGCGTGCGCGCGATGGCGCTTCCGGCGGGCGGAGCCGGCGCTGCGGTCCCGCGCACGAAGGCGCCGCTGGCGTTGCCGTAGCCCATGCTGTCCTTGACGACGTCGGCGCCGTCGCGCAGCTGCAATTGGCCCCCCGCGGCGGCGAGCCCGCCCACGATGGTCCCGGCCTTGGGCCCCGGGAAGCCGCTGCCGCCGATGACCGCGAAGCCACCGGCCGCCAGGCCGAGGGTACCCTGGAACATCACGCCGTCGCTCGTGCCGGTAGCTGCACGAT
>JABFRG010000494.1 GCA_013141295.1 Polyangiaceae bacterium | reverse complement strand
ACGAAGCCTCGCGGCTCGCGCGCGATCTGTATCTGACCGGCAACCCGACGGCGACCACCCAGGACGTGATGGTTTCGCTGCACGGCCGCAGCGGCAACGCCTACCCGTGCATCCGCAAGGGTGGCTGCCCCAGCTGGTTCCCGGGCAAGGCCTACGTGCTGCCGTTCTCGGAGGGGCTCTTGCAGGCAACCGATGGCAAGCGCCTCGCCACCGCCGCGGGCCTCAGCTACGCGGTGCGCGGCGTCACCATCATCCACGGCGAGTCGGACCACTACGGCTACGCGACGCTCTACCCCATGGCCGGCGCCGACGGCACGCCCGGGAAGATCAAGAACTACGCCGACGCGATGATCGAGCTGCAGAGCGACTACGAGACCGCGATCCGCGGCGTCACCGGGCAGACGGTGCCGGTGCCGCTGTACATGGCGCAGATGCACTCGTGGGTCGGCGACGCCTCGGTGAGCTTCAGCGCGGTGACGCGCGATCAGTACCTCGCGCACAAGCGCGCGCCCGGGAAGGTCATCCTCGTCGCCCCCACGTATCCGCTGGTGTTCGGCGACGCGCTGCACTTCTCCAACGTCTCGAACCGTCGCCTCGGCGAGTACTTCGCCAAGGCCTACGCCAAGGTCACCCTCACCGGGCAACCTTGGGAGCCGCTCCGTCCCAGCACCGTCACCCGCGCCGGCAACGTCATCACGGTGAAGTTCCTGGTGCCGGCGCCGCCCATCGTCCTCGACACCACGCGGGTCAGCAATCCCGGCAACTACGGCTTCGAGTACACCGATGGCAGCGGCGCTCCGCCGGCCATCACCGCGGTGGCGGTCACCGCGCCGGACACCGTGCAGATCACGCTGGCGGCGGCCCCCACCGGCGCCAACCGCGTGGTCCGCTACGCCTTCACCCGCGTCGGCGGCTCGACCGCCCCGGGCCCCACCACCGGGGTTCGCGGCAACCTTCGCGACTCCGACGCCACCCCGTCGAACTACGGCAACGAGCTGCAGAACTGGTGCGTCACCTTCGAAGAGCCGGTGCCTTAGCGAGGTCCTGGTACACGCGCGAGAGCTTCGCGGCCTCGCGCGCGTCGAAATCCGGGTTCTCTTCCCACTCCCGGCTCAAGAAGTCCGCCCACGCCACCACCGCGAGGCGCTGCGGCGTGGTGAGACCGTGCAAGCTCACCCCGTGCTCGGCAGCTGCGGAGACGAGAACGCCTCGGAGGAAGATCCAGAGCTCGTCGTCGTAGGGCTCGACGAGCATGAGCTTCAGCACCGGCGGAAGGTAGTACGCGACCGCCGGCTGGGTCATGTACCTGAAGTCCTCCATGTGGAGGCTCGGCAAGAGCCACGAGGCCCCTACGTCTTCGCGCGTCTTGCCGAGGAAGTGCTCCACCACGTATCGGGCCTCGATGCCGGGCTCCGCCAGCTGGTCCGGCGTCGTGGGCATGGTCGCCCCCGCGAACGCGGCGTCGAGAGCCGCGACGATCGCCTCGTAACGCGGAACGGTCCCCATCGCCCGATGATCGCCGGCGGGCCGGCACCGGCCAAGCGGAAAAATCTACCCATTCGGCCTCGGTAAACCCCAATCGGAGGCCGCGGGTGGGGGTCGAAGGTAGGCGCGAGCACCCTCGACATTGCTGCGGAAGCTCGATAGGGTCCGTCTCCCGCGCGGCTTTTCGCGCTCCCAAGAGGCTCGATGGAACGGATCGTCGTCGCCGTCATTCTCGGAATTCTGCTCATCGGCGTGGTCGCCTACCTCTTCCTCCGGAAGAAGCCGGCCGACGAGGCTCCGCGCGTGGAAACCACGCCGAAGAAGCCCGCGCTCGACGAAAAGAAGCCCCCCCAGAAGGCCCCGGCCGAGAAGGCCGAGCCCAAGCCCCGGGAGACGAAGGCGGAGGCGCCGCCGCCCTCGGAAGAGCCGCCGCCCACCAAGGCCGAAACCCCGGCCACCAAGGCGGAAGCGCCCACGCGGCCCGCAGCGTCGGTTCCTCCGCCCAAGAGCACCAAGGATCTGAGCGGCCTCAAGAAGGGCCTCACCGCCACCCGCAAGGGTTTCATGGCGCGGATCGCCGATCTCTTCACCGGCAAGAAGGAGATCGATCCTTCCATCGTCGGCGAGCTCGAAGAGATCATGCTCACGAGCGACGTGGGCCCCGCGACGACCCAGGCAATCCTTGGCCGGCTCAAGGAAAAGCTCGAGAAGAAAGAGCTCAAGGATTCCGACGCCGTGTGGGCCGCGCTCAAGCGCGAGGCCCGGGAGATCCTCGAGGGCCCCGCGGCCAGCCCGGGTCTTTCGCTGAAGCACAGCCCCAGCGTGGTTCTCATGGTGGGCGTCAACGGCGTGGGCAAGACCACCACCATCGGCAAGCTCGCCACCCGCCTCACCGGCGACGGCAAGAAGGTCATGCTGGCGGCCGGCGACACGTTCCGCGCGGCTGCCGTGCAGCAGCTTGAAGTGTGGGGCAAGCGCGTCTCGGCGGAAGTGGTGAAGGGCAAAGAGGGCGCCGATCCCGGCAGCGTGGCGTTCGAAGCCACCACCAAGGCCAAGGAAGCCGGCGTCGACGTGCTCCTCATCGACACCGCGGGTCGTCTGCACACCAAGGTCAACCTCATGGACGAGATCAAGAAAGTCCGGAAGACCATCGGCAAGGCATACGAGGGCGCCCCCCACGAGACGCTTCTCGTGCTCGACGCCACGACCGGTCAGAACGCCATGAACCAGGCGGCGCTCTTCAAGGACGCCCTCGACCTCACCGGCATCATCCTCACCAAGCTCGATGGGACCGCCAAGGGCGGCATCGTGCTGGCCATCTCCGACGAGCTCAAGGTACCGGTACGGTACATCGGTCTCGGCGAGCGCGCGGAAGACCTCCGCGAGTTCGACGCGGCAGACTTCGTCGAAGCACTTTTCAGTCGCGAGAGCGATGAAGCGAGCACGTCGTGAGAGTGTACAAAGCACACTCTCACCACTGTCTCGATCTCATCCGCAACTTTCGATTGATTGCGCGAAATCACACGTGTTATAGTCCGCCCGCTTTCGCATGGTGAGCGGAATCATGAGCTTTTTTAGCATCTTACGCCGCACCGCATCGCAGTCGCTCGAAGTCGGGAGCACACGACGCAAACCTGAGTTGGTCACCCAGTCGATGGAAGGGGTAACGATGAAGCAGGCTCGATGGTGGCTCCTCATGGCCGCGGCACTGATGGTGCCGACGGGCGCATTGGCGCAGCCCAAAGGCGGGGGAGGCAAAAACCCAAAGCCGGGAACGCCCGCCGCTGCCTCTGGCGGCGATATTGAGCTCGATGAGAAACCTGGAGACAAGCCTGGCGACAAGCCGGCTGACCCTGCAGGCGCCGGTACTACCGACCCTCCGGCCGGTGGAACGGACAACCCCGCCGGTGGCGGCATCTGCGACGTCGATCCGACGGCGCCTGGATGCGGCAAAGGTGGAGATGTGCCGAAGGCCAATGCTAACGCAGAGGTCAAAGCCGACATCGTCGCGGTTCAACAGATCTACGCGCTCAAGTACCACCGCTTCGAGGTGAACCCGTACTTCGCGCTGTCGCTGAACGACCAGTTCGTCAGCCACGTTGGCCCCGGCATCGCGGCCAACTGGTACATCTCCGACGTTCTCGCGGTAGGCGCCAACTTCAACTACTACGGTGGGTTGAACGTCGACTCCGAGTTCAACTTCCAGAACCGCCGCGCTACCCGCGTCGCCGTCCCGCTGAACGAGTACCTCCTCGGCGTGAACGCGAACATGACGTACGTGCCGGTCTACGGAAAGTTCGCCTCCATCGGCGACTTCATCTTCCACTACGACGCCTACGTCGTGGGTGGCGTTGGAGCCCTCTGGACGCGTCCCATCGCGGTCATCGACCCCGATAACCGCAAGTTCGACTACCAGGCGCGCATCGCGTTCAACGCGGGCATCGGCCTTCGCGTGTTCTTCAACCGCTGGTTCGCAGCGACCGCCGAGATCCGGGATTACATCTATCCGGAGCGCATCGAGAGCACGGTCGTCCCCACCAACCAGAAGGACCAGACCGATCCCGCCAAGTGGACCGGCGATAGCCAGCTCACCAACAACGTGCAGGCACAGCTCGGTGTCAGCATCTTCCTGCCCTTCTCCTGGGAATACCGGTTGCCCAAATGAGCGCGAAGAACATGGTTAGGCAATGGGTTGTGGGTACATCGCTCGGGCTCGCCGCCATCGGCGCCCTCGCGGCTTCTGAAACCGAAGCCAAGGCCCAGGAAATTCAGCTCACCGGTCCGCTCGCGGGCGCCCCCAACGTGCGCAAGCTTCGCTTGCACCGCGAAGGCCGCTTCGAAGTGGCGCCGACCTTCTCCTTCTCGCTCCTGGACGAATACCGCCGCACGATGGTGGTGGGCCTCCGGGCGCACTACAACATCAAAGAGTGGCTCGGATTCGGCGTGTGGGGCGGTTATGGCCTCATCAGCTACAACACCGACCTCTCGGATCAGATCCAGGCAAAGTCGCCGCGCGTACCGCAGACCAACGTCAACATTCCCGATCCGTCCAAGGTGACGGCGGGCGTGAAGGACTTCGGCGAGCAGACCGCGAAGATGACCTGGTTCGCGGTGCCGCAAGTGACGTTCTCGCCGTTCCGCGGCAAGCTCGGTCTCTTCCGCGCGGTGTTCCCGGACGTCGACCTGTACTTCCACCTCGGTGCGGCCTTCGTGGGCCTCAGCGAGCGCTCGGATTGCACCGCCACCGGCACCAAGAACTGCACCGTGAACCACGAGATGAACAGCCGCGTGGCCATCGCGCCGACGTTCGGTCTCGGCCTCACGTTCTACACGGGTCGCTTGCTCTCCTTCGGCGCCGAGTACCGCGCACTCCCCTTCGAGTGGAACCGCGCGGGCTTCGACACCAAGGGCACCGGCAACAACGGCAACTTCCCCGACAACAAGGTCGACTCCCAGGATCGCACCTTCAAGTTCAACCAGATGGTGTCGCTCTTCGTGGGCTTCTCCTTCCCGGACCTGAAGGTCAGCGAGTAAGCGAGAGTCCTCTCCGCGAGAAAGGCCGGTGCACTGCGCACCGGCCTTCTTCGTTTTGTGGTCCGCCAAGCGAACCATAGCGAGGTGGATTCACCCAAGACCGAGCGCCGCGCAGTCCTCGCCTTCGGTGGGCCCGCCGTTGATACGCATGTCCCCTCCCCCATCCCCTCCCGCAAAGCGAGAGGGGAGGCAATCATCCCGAACGGAGTGAGCGCGTCGTTGGCGGCGTCGCGCGGAATGAGCTCCTGTTCGTGAGCACGCCCGACGACGCTGCGAAGTCCCTGACGAGGGAAGGTATTGGCTGACGCCGCCCGCTCTCGCCGCTCTAGCGGCGGGTGAAGCGCCCTTCGCCGTTCAGGTTGAAGTCCTCGGGGAGTGACTTGCGGATGAGATCGAGGCGCTCGTTGGGGACCACCCAGCCGCGCTGGATGAACCCGTCGGCGATGCGGCTGCGGATGCGCACGCTCTCTTCGCCGGCGAAGAGGTCGAGCAGCGGCTCGATGGCCGCCGCGTTCTCCTGCGCGAGAATGGTGGCCGCGGCGTGGTAGCGGGCGGTCTCGTTGGCGTCGTCCAGGAACGGTGCGACCGCCTCGAAGATCTTCTCGTGCTTGTAGTCCTGCAGCGCCGTGAGCAGCTGCACCTTGGGATCGATGAACTTGGCGTAGTCGGTGTCCCACTTGGAGAGCCACTCGACCAGCTCCAGCACCAGGTCCTCTTCCCCCAGGAGCTCCTTCATGGCGCGCATGGGCCAGGCGAGGCTCTCGGCCTTGGCGGCGAAGTTGCGGATCGGCTCGAGGGCCTCCGGACCGGCCTGGATGATGCCGTGAAACGCCGAGTCCTTCTCTTCCTGATCGGTGATGGAAGGGTCGACCACGAAAGTGAAGCGCTTGAGGAGAACAGCCACGGCCTCTTTGGAACCGAGCTTCACCAGCTCGTTGATGGCCTCCTGGCGATCGTAGGCTTGCGCCCGCTTGTCGGTGGCCGATCCGGCCCACTTGTCGGCGGCGTTGGTCTTCTTGCTGCCGTCTTTCTTACCGCTCTTGAAAATATCGAAGAAGCCCACGTCGTCTCCTGCAAGTGCTGCGAACCACAGCGGCCGCAATGTGTGTACGAATCGTGCAACGGCAAGGCCCGCGAACTGATTCGCGGGCCTTCTTTGCCGTAGCCGGGAGCGCCTAGCTCAGGCGCTCAGGACAGAGGAACCGCGAGCAGGACCACTTCCTTCCCGCTGGGCTTCACGTGGTAGCGCACGGGTCGACCGTGCTTCTGGCTCGCGTCGCGCTCCATGCCCTGGATGCGCGTGCGGAAGGTCTCTTCCGTGATGTGGTCGGTGGCCTCGCCGAGCGCCTTCTTGGCGGTGATGTACTCGGCGTAGATGCGCGCGTAGTAGGTCTCCGGCGCCTCGTTGGCGAGACGCAGGGCGTACGCGGGATCGTTGGTCGGGTCCGGCTGCCGGTCTTCGAGGTCGCGGAACGTGGGCGCGGGAACGATCGAGCTGTTGGAGACGCGTCCCTCGGCGTCGGTGGTGTCTTCCTCGATGCCCATCAGCTTGTTGAGCAGCTGATCGATGCGGAAGGCGAGGCCGCCCAGGTCCGGGTGCTCCAGGTTGAAGCGCTTGTCGTTCTGGCCGTTGATGATGGCGAGCAGGCCTTCTTCGAGGGTAGCGATGGGCTGCGAGATGTACGTGCCGAGCATCCAGCCGGCGGCGACCACCATCACGATGCCGAGGACGATGACGCCGAGGATCGAGAAGGGAATCGAGTCGGTCCCCTCCACCAGTGCCGCCGGTGCCGCTGCGATGAGCGCGGCTCGGTGTCCGTCGCCCAGGGTTTCGAGAGGAACCGCGGCGGCGGTCAGGCCGCCCGCGTCGCCGGAGGTCGCGTGACCCGAGGTCATGGCGCCCTTCGCGAGGGCCATGCCGGACTCTTCGATCTTCTTCTTGGCGTCGTCGGAGGTGGCCTTGGAGGCCGCCGGCTTCGCATCGTTGCCCGAGGAGAGCGCGAGCACCAGCGCCTGACCGCTGGTTCCTTCGGCGACCCGCGAGAGCTGGTCGGTGAGGGTGACACCGAGCACGACCTCGCCCACCACCTTGCCGGCGGTGTCGCGAATCGGCGCGTAGGAAACGACGTACTGGTCGTTGCGCGCGGGGTTCAGCCACACGTCGGAGCCGGACGCCCCCTTGGCGAGCGCGGCCTTCAGCGCGGGATAGAGGGTCCCCACGTCGTCGCCGCGGGAGAGCGTCGAGCCGTTGCGGCCCACCACGCGGCCTCCGGCGTCCACCACGAGCACGAGCGCGGGCGCGGTGCCCATCGACTTGGCGTCGGTGACCAGGCGGTCGCATACCGAGGTGGCGGCATCGCCACGGGCCTCGGCCGTGGAGCGGGAGAGCACTTCCTGCGTGGAAGGCTCCTGCGCCTTCACCGCCAGCCAGCGCTCCAGCTGGAGGGCCTCGAGCTGGAGTCGGGCCGCGGCGGTCGTGGCATCTTGCCTCGCGCGCGCCGTGAGGACGGTGCTGTTGTTCAGCGATCCTGCCAGCGTTTGGCGCACGACCACGAAGGCAAGAAGGCCCACGATGGCCAAGATGATGGCGTTTACAGCGATGATCTTCGTTCGCATGCCCGCGGATTTCTTGGGGTGATGGAGGCGCGCGACCACATTGGCCGCGCATGGTACGGAGGCTATCACCCGTGGCATTTGCACTGCAACAACGCCCCTCTTCCGGGGCGCGCCGCGGCGGCCCGGGGGCTCGCGCACGCGTGCGCAGCGAGAATCGCGCGTCCACGCCCCGCAGCGCGTCATTTTCCCGAAGGTTCTGCGCGCGTCGCGGTAGAGTACCCAGGCTTTGGCAACGCTTCCGAAGGCTTTTCTCCTGGATGACCCGGTCTTTCGGGCACACGCGCCGAGCGGCTACCACCCGGAACGGCCGGAACGCCTGTGGGCCGCAGAAGCCGCGCTGAAGACGCTCGAAGGCACCGTCGCATGGCAAACCGTGTCGCCGCGGCCCATCTCCCTCGAAGAAGCCGCGCGCGCCCACGATCCGGCCTTCCTCGAGGCGCTGTTGGGGCAGGACGGCGAGGCGGGCTTTCTCGATCCCGACACCTACCTGGCTGCGCGGAGCGTCGACGTGGCGCGGCGAGCCGCCGGGGGCGTCACGGATCTGGTGGCGCGC
>JABFRG010000907.1 GCA_013141295.1 Polyangiaceae bacterium | reverse complement strand
CTCAACGACCGCGGCCGCGCCCAGAAGACCTACGCCAAGGCTCTGGAAGAGAAGCCCGACGACCGCAAGCTCCTCACCAAGCTCATGCAGCTCTACTCCGAGGAGAAGGACTGGGCGAAGCTGGTGGACGTGGTCACCAAGCTGGCCGACTTCGTGGAAGACTCCAAGCAGCGCGCGAAGTACATGCACACTGCAGCGACCATCGCGTCGCGGCACCTCAACCAGACCGACAAGGCGCTCTCGTTCTACGCCCGCGCCCTGGAGTTCGACCCCACGCTCACCAAGGCCTCCGAAGAGGCCATGGATCTGTACCGTGGCAAGAAGGACTACGCCGCCGTGGAGCGCATCCTCAACGCGCAGCTCGACGTGGTGAAGGACGCCGGCGACCACGCCAAGATGGTGGTGATCCTCGACGAGCTGGGCGAGCTGTACCGGAAGTTCATCGGCGACACCGAGGCCGCCATCGACGCCTACGAGGCCGCCCAGGTATTCGACCCGGAGGACAAGGAACGCACCGAGAAACTGGCGAACCTCTACGCCAGCGATCCCGCGCAGTACCTCGACAAGGCCGTCAAGTCGCAGACGGTGCTGCTCCAGAGCAACCCGTATCGGGTGGAGAGCTACAAGCTCCTGCGCCGCCTCTACACCGAGGCCAAGAAGGCCGACCCGGCGTGGTGCCTCTGCCAGGGCCTCGCGGTGCTCAACCTCGCGGATCCCGACGAGGAGCGCTTCTACCTGAAGCACAAGCAAGAGAACGCCGCTGCGGCGCAAGCCGTGGTGGGCGAGGACGAATGGACGCTCCTCTCGCACGAGGATCTCGACCCCCTCCTCACGCGCATCTTCTCCCTCATCCAGCCGGTGATCATCGCCGCGCGCACGCAACCGCTGCAGGCGCTCGGCTACGACGCCCGCTACGCCCTCGACACCTCGCGGCACCCGTACCCCATGTCGCAGACGCTCTACTACGCGGGCGGCGTGCTCGGCATGGGCGCGGTGAAGGTGTTCCAGAACCCGCAAGATCCGGGCGGCCTCGGCTTCGTGCACGCGCACGAGCCGTCGATCCTCCTGGGTCAGGCGGCCCTCGAGACCCAGGTCTCGACGCAGATGTTGGCGTTCCTCGCGGGGCGGCACCTCTCGTACTTCCGCCCCGGCTACTACGTGCGGCACCTCATCCCCACCGGCACCGCCCTCAAGGCTTGGCTCTTCGCCGCCATCAAGCACTGCGTCCCCAACTTCCCCATCGCGCCGGACCTCCAGGGCCCGGTGGCCGAGGCGCTCCAGGCCATGGCCAGCATGGTCACGGGGCAGCAGAAGGATCTGCTCTCCAGCACCGTGTCGAAGCTGCTGCAGTCGGGCGGCGCCATCGACCTGAAGAAGTGGGTTGCCGGCATCGACCTCACGGCCGATCGCGTGGGCTTCCTCCTGGCCCACGATCTCCAGGCCACCACCGAGCTCATTCGTGCGGTGGAGCACGACTCGAGCGTGCCGGTCAAAGAGCGTATGAAGGAGATCGTCCTCTTCGCCGTTTCCGATGCCTACTTCGACCTCCGGAAGAAGCTCGGCATCTCCATCGACTCGTGAAGCGCCTCGGTCTTTTCCTCGCTCTGGCGGTCGCCGGCTGCTCCAAGCCGTCGGCGCCGCCGGATGCCACGCGAACCACGCAAGCTCCGGCGACTTCGTCGGGGGTCCCGGCGCCGAGCGCGAGCGCTGCTGCAAGTGCAGCCGTGGCCCCCAGCGCTTCTGCCACCGGAGCCGCGGCGGCGAAGCCCGACCTGCCGCAGAACATCCTGATCATCTCCGTCGACAGCATGCGGGCCGACATGCCCTGGGCCGGCTACGAGCGGCCCATCGCCCCGCGGCTCACCGCCCTCGAGAAGACGTGTGTATCGTACACGCACTCGTACAGCATCTCCTCGTACACCTCCATGAGCCTGGGCGGGCTTTTGGGGGGCCGGATTCCCAGCGAGCTCAAGCGCGACGGGTACTTCTTCGGCACCTACCACAAGGAGAACGTCTTCTTTCCGGAGCTCCTGAAGGCTGCCGGCATCCACACTGCGTCGGCGCATGCCCACGGGTACTTCACCAGCGCGGGCTTCGATCAGGGCTTCGAGAAGTGGGAGATCGTCCCCGGCCTCAAGTGGAACGCCCAGACCGACGAGAACGTCACCAGCCCCAAGCACGAGGCCATCGCCGAGCGCTTGCTCTCGGACCCGGGCGTCACCGGTAGCGGCCGCTTCTTCGCGTGGTTCCACTTCCTGGATCCGCACGATCAGTACGTGTCGCACGAGAAAGACGGCATCAACTACGGCCGCAAGCTCCGCGATCTGTACGACGGGGAGGTGGAGTACACCGACCGCCACGTGGGCATGCTCCTCGATTTCGTGGCCAAGCAACCCTGGGCCAAGAAGACCGCCATCATCGTCACCAGCGACCACGGCGAGGCGCTGGGCGAGCACGGACAGTTCAAGCACGGCTTCGAGGTATGGGAGAACCTGGTGCGGGTTCCGCTCTTCGTGTGCTTGCCGGGCGGCGCCCCGCGCCGCATCGACGCGCGCCGCAGCGCCATCGATCTCGCGCCCACCATCCTCGAGCTCATGGGCCTGCCCAAGGACTCGCACTTCGCGGGCAACAGCCTGGTGCCGGAGATTCTCGGCGGACCGGCGGAAGAGCACGACATCGTGGTCGACTTGCCGGCCACCAGCAACAACGAACGGCGCCGAGGCCTGCTCCACGACAAGTACAAGATCATCGGCTTCGGCGACGCCATGTACTCCAAGGTCTTCGACATCGAGGCCGACCCCGGCGAGCTCTCGGCGCTGCCCAAGGGCGACGTCACCGCCGACATGTACAAGCGGCTGATGGACTACAACAAGACGGTGAAGGAAGTGCCCTCCTACGCCTGCGGGAAGGGCTGCCTCGAGGGCACCAAGTGAAGGTCACGCCGGTGCCGTGCTACGCCGATAACTACGCCTACCTGGTGGAATCGGCGGACGGCACCTGCCGCGTGGTGGTCGATGCCTCCGAAGGGCCGCCGGTGCTCACGGCTCTCGACGGCGGAGGCGGTACGCTCACCGCCATCCTCGCGACCCACCATCATGGCGATCACGTGGACGGAAACCGCGACCTTCTGGCGCGTTTTCCCGGCACGCCGGTGTACGGGCACGCGTCCGACCGCGGGCGCATTCCCGGGCAGACCGAGTACCTGGAGGACGGCGCGACGTTCTCGCTGGGGCCGCTCACCATCCGCGCCTTGCACGTGCCGGGGCACACCACCGGCGCGCTCACCTACGTCGTCACCGAAGGCGCCGAGCCCGCCGCTGCGTTCACCGGCGACACGCTCTTCGCCGCCGGCTGCGGCCGCCTCTTCGAAGGCACCCCGGCGGACATGACGCGCTCTTTGGGCAAGCTCGCGGCGCTGCCGCCGGAGACGCGGGTGTACTGCGGTCACGAGTACACCGAATCCAACCTGCGCTTCGCGGCGCACGCCGAGCCCAGCAACGCCGCCGTTGAGGCCAAAGTGGCCGAGGCAGCCGCGCTCCGGGCCGAGGGCCGCCCCACGGTGCCCTCCACCATCGGCAGCGAGCTCGCGACGAACCCTTTCTTCCGCACCGGCGAGCCCGAGCTCCGGAACACCTTCGGCATTCCCGCGGGCGCCGACGCCGCCGAAGCGCTGCGCGTGGTCCGCGAAGCGAAGAACACGTTCTGACGGCTACGACTCTTCCATGACGAAGCGCGCGATGCCCGCGCGCTCGCGGATGAGGAACGGCTCCACCAGCCGCCGCAGCCGCTTGCTCTTCACGTAGTGCGCCGAGTAGGTGACCGTCGGCTTGAAGCCGCGCACCCGCTTGTGCTCGCCACCGGCGCCCGGCTCGAAGCGGACGAGGCCGTCGCGAATGCACTCGTCGACGCCGTGGTAGTAGCAAACGTTGAAGTGGAGGAACGGCATGTCCTCGGTGGCGCCCCAGTAGCGGCCGTACAGGGTGTCGGCGCCGCGTATGTTGAACGCGCCGGCGATGCGTTTGCCGTCTTTTTCCGCGAAGACCCAGGCCAAATGGGCGCCGAAGGTCTTCACCAGCTGCTCGAAGAAGGCGCGGTTCAGGTAGCGGCGACCCCAGGTGAACTTGTCGACGGTGGCGGCGTAGAAATCGAACATCGAGTCCACCACCTCGGGCGTCAAGTCGCTGGCCGCGTAGGTGCGAATGGTCACGCCGTCCTTCGCCGCCTGACCACGCTCGCGCCGGAGCTGCGTGCGACGCTTGGTGGGGAGGGTGGTCAGGAAGTCTTCGAAATCCCGGTACCCTGCATTCTCGAACTGGAACTGCACGCCGTTGCGCTGGAGAAACCCGGCGCCCTCGAAGGCGGCGAGCTCGTGCTTGCGCGGGAAGAGCAGGTGACACGACGTGAGATTGGTCTCGTCCACCAGCTCCCGCAGCGCCTCGGCGAAGACCCGGCGAATCTCGTCCTTGCGCGCGTCGTCGCCGGCCACCAGCACCCGCCCGCCGCCGGCCGGGGTGAACGGCACGGCGCACACCAGCTTCGGGTAGTAGGCCTCACCCAGCTGGCTCGCCGCGTCGGCCCAGCTCCAGTCGAAGACGAACTCGCCCTCGCTATTGCCCTTGGCGTACAGCGGCGCGGCCGCCACCAGGCGATCGTCGTCGTCGGTGAGCGCCGCGTGATGCGGCAGCCAGCCGGCCTCTTCGCTGGCGCAGCCGGTGTCTTCGAGGGCGCGGAGCCAGGCGTGGCGCACGAACGGCGAGTCGGTGGGGCCCACCAGCGCGTCCCACTCGGCTTCCGGGACGTCCGCGATGCGCGGAAGAAAGCGTAACTTCACGAAAGCTACGATGCAGCTCGGTAGCCAGCCAGGGAAGCGCGTTCACGACAGAGCACGAACCACGCATCCATCATCTTGCCGGCCTTCTCCGCGCGCCCGATGGACACGTGCTCCGAGATGCCGCGCATGTGGTCGATCATGCCTTCGTACACGAGCGAGCCGAGCTTTGCCGAGTTGGGGAGGATCTCCGGCCAGGTGGCCACCCGCTCCTTGGGGAGCATCTTGTAGTCGATGTCGATCTCGCCCTCGGTGTCGGTACCGTGCACGCTGAAGTAGCCCGGCCCGGTGAGCCCCAGGGTCACGCCCTGGTTGTAGCCGACGATGTCGCCCGACTCCGTGCGCGCGAAGCGCTTCTGGAAGTGCGAGAACGCCGGGAGCGTGTTCTTTCCTTCGTGAATCACTTCCTGAAGTACCCCCACGTCGGCGGGCACGAAGTGCTCGAGCGTCAGCGGCCGGTGGCCCTTGACCGCCTCGAACAGCATCGCCTGGGTCTTCTTGCCCCAGCCGCGGATGGTGTGAATGCGGCCCTCGTGGCCCATCTCGTCGAGCACCTTGGCGAGGCGGTCGAGGTCGAGCTTCGGTTCGATGAAGACGGTGAGATCCATGAGGGCGGGAGCGTAGCAAAAGCGCCGGCCGGCACCCGTTGTTTCTGCCTCGGATTTCGCGTCGCACATCGGGAAATGCCGCAAGGAGCGGGGGCGGAAGAGGGGTAGGCGACCGGGCCGATTCACGCTACGGTTACCGTGACCTGGCATGCCTTACGCGGAGGAATTCGAATGAACCGTAGAGTTACGGCACTATTGGGGAGTCTCGTTGGTTTGACGGTAGCCTCGTCGGCGGCCGCTGCCCCCACGCTCATCTTTTCGGAGGACTGGGAAGGCAACGCCGCCCAGATCGCCCTGCGCTGGCGCGGGAGCGCCGTGTGCAACCAGATCCAGAACGGTATGGGGGCGGACGGCGCGCTTCTCCCTACTTCGGCCGATGCTACGGCGTGCTCCGGTCCCGTCGTGCGCGACGACAAGGGCTGGTCCGGCGGCCGCATGTACACGAATACCAACGCGGCAGTGTTCCCGCCGGTGGTGGCGGCGAACGACGAGTTCTGCGTCACCGCCTGGATTCGCGCGGCCGCCGCCAGCGATCCGTACATCGGCATCAACTACGGCGCCACGGCCGGTGGCAAGGTCGACCTCGTCAACAACAGCGCCGCCAACGGTGAGCACTTCCTCATCGGAGGCGCCGGCGCCGATCCGGATGGCTACGGCGGCAACGCCACGGCCGTGGCGAAGGACGGCGTCTGGCACCGCGTCACCAAGCAGTGGAAGGTTACCGCCGCCGACCTCACGGTCCTGGGCCAGACCACCAATCGCTTCAACCTGAAGTTCGTGAACTTCGGCGGGAGCGTCGTGTGCCCCGCCACGCCGCCCACCATCGGTACGATGGATATCGACGACGTCCGCATCTACAAGCTCGCCGCCGGCGACACGTGCCCGGCCATCGGGCCCGACGAGACTCCCCACGAAACCTGCGGCACCACCAAGCCCATCTGCAACTCCGCCGCCGTCGGCACGCAGAAGGTCTACAAGTGCGCCGAGTGCGGCTCCGGCTTCGGCGCGGGCATGGCCACGTCGTGCCCGGTCGCCACCTCGCCGGTGTGCATCGCCGCGGGCGCCGAGAAGGGCTCCTGCAAGGCCTGCGCTGAAGACCTGGGCGTCACCGGCGCGGTGGCCGCGTGCGGCGTGGCCGCGAATCCGTTCTGCAAGAACGACGGCTCCTGCGGCAAGTGCACCACCGACAACGAGTGCAAGGACGCCACCAAGAACCACGGCGTCGGCGCCAACAAGTGCGACACCGCCAAGGGCTCCTGCACCAACGGCTGCAGCGTCACCACCGAGGGCGTCGACTGCACCAACTCCAACAAGCCCTGGTGCGAGCCGGTCGGCACCACCGCCATCGGCATCTGCAAGGACAAGCTCGAGAACGGTCAGCCGATCCCCAACCGCGCCGCCGACACCGCGGCCGACAAGGGCAAGTGCACCGACCCGAACGCCACCAAGTTCTGCGCCAGCGCCAGCTGCGACAAGGCCGACGACAAGTGCGGCTTCGCCAACGGCACGGCGTGCGTTCCCGGCACCGACGACGCGAAGTGTCGCGCGACGGTGTGCGGCACCGACAGCAAGTGCGGCCAGGTGGAAGGCGGCCCGTGCGTCGCGGCCACCGACTGCCGTGACACCACCAACACCTGCACCGACAACAAGTGCGCGCCCGCCGGCACGTCGTCGAGCTCGTCCAGCTCCGGCGGCACGTCGTCGAGCTCGTCCAGCTCCGGCGCCTCCTCCGGCACCACGCCTCCGGGCGACGGCGGCGGCGGTTGCGCCACCACCTCGTCCACCGGCGGCAGCCTCGCCACCGTGAGCATCGGCCTCGGCCTCGCCATCCTGGCGTTGCGCCGCCGCCGCCGCGAGGCTCGCGCCTCCGAAGCGACGGGAACGGCGGACGAGAAGCAGGACTGAGCCGAAAAGCGGCTCCTCGGAGTCGTCCAGATGCACGTGAGCCTCGCTTCGACGCGGGGCTCCGTGCTTTTGTACGCCCGTGAAGCGCTCGTTCTTCGCCCGGGATGCGGTGACGCTGGCTCGAGAGCTCCTGGGCACGCACCTGGTGCACGAGATCGAGGGCAGCGTGCGCATCGGGCGCATCGTGGAGACCGAGGCCTACTGCGGGCCCGACGACGCCGCCTGCCACGCGCGTTTCGGCCGCACCGAACGCACCCGCGCGCTGTTCGGCCCGCCGGGGCACGCCTACGTCTTCCTCATCTACGGCATGTACGATTGCTTCAACGTGGTGGGTCTGGCCGAGGGGCAGGGGCACGCGGTGCTCGTGCGCGCGGTGGAGCCCGTCTTCGGCATCGCGGGGCGCACCGACGGCCCCGGGCGGCTCACCCGCGCCATGGGGCTCTCCCGCGCGCACAACGGCATCGGCCTCCAGCGTGGCCCCGTGCGCATCGAGCCCGGCACCGCGCCCGTGCGAACCGCCATCACCGCCCGCGTGGGCGTGGCCTACGCGGGCGACGACGCAGACTTGCCGTATCGCTTCGTGGACGCGGGCAGCGCCCACGTGTCGCGGCCGGCAGCGCGCCTCATCGGGCGGCCTTCGTCGACCCCACCAGCAGGTAGTGCACGCTCGCCTTTGCGTCGATCGCCACGCTGACGGCAGTGCCCTTGCGCACGCACGCGGCGGGCGGTGTGGGTCCGCCTTCCGGCGCGCCCGAGGTGAGCCACCGCGTTCCGTCCTGAAGCCGCGCGTCGCCGTCCGCGAACAGGCGCAGGCAGCCGTCGGCCTCCATCGGCGCCAGGATGAGCGTCTTGGGCCCCACGAGCTCAC
>JABFRG010000344.1 GCA_013141295.1 Polyangiaceae bacterium | reverse complement strand
GCCGGGCTCATTTGCTCGGCCTCTCCTCCCCGACCACGCACGAAGCCTGCCGGCTACCGTGCGTGGACGGAAGAGAACGCCAGAAGCGAGCACCCTCAGCGGCGGATTTCGACGGCGGCGGCGGGCTCGTTGACGCGGAACGTGAACGACTCGGTGAGGTACAGCTCCACCGACCGGCGGTCGTGGTACGTGTAGCCGATCGCGAGATCTTGCCCGACCGTGAGCTCGTAGTCGCCGCCGCGGACCGAGAGGAGCACGGCGCCTTCGATGGCCGGCGCCCAGACGATGGGACCGTCGATGAGGGTCTTCTCGATGCGCTTGCGGAGCGGGTAGCCGTCCTCGCTGCCGGAGGTGAGCTCGTCGTAGGCGCGGGGGCCGAGAACGAGCGCGTAGGGCCCGCTGATGCCCGCTTGGCGCAGGACTTCCTTGGCGGCGCCCACTACTTGCGGCCAGCGCTCCGGCTGATCGACGGCGAGCGGCGCGTGGGGGCTGGCTTCGATGATGCCGGTGATGTTGCCGGCCTTGTAGCCGTTGAAGATGGCCGAGTCCTCGGCGCGGGCGATGAGCTCGGCGGCCTTGACCACCGGCGCCAGATCCGGCGCGACGCCGCGGACCACCGAGTCGAGCTCGGCGGTGTCGAGGGTGATCGGCGTGCGGAGCTCCACCAGCGGCTGCACCACGCGCACGCCAGCGGTGACGCCCACCACCGGCGGCTCCGCCACGTTGGCCAGACGCCCGGTGTTCACCGCGGCGAACTTGAGGCCGAGGGGGCCCTTGAAGTCCACCACCTTGCGCGCCGCCAGATTGAGCTTGAGGACGCGAATCGCCTCTTCGTCGATGGCCGACCAGGCCTCGGGGACGATGGGTGCGAGAGTACGCTTCAGGATATCCATCTTCAGACGCTGCCTTTCAAGCTACCGATACCGAGTGATCCATCGTGGCGGCCGCCGCTCTTCGCTGCGGGCGCCTCGTCCTCGGCACCGCCACCGCCGCCGGCCTTGGTGGCCTTCTCGACCTCGGTGATGGGACCGCTGGTGTTCAGGTACGTGTCGATGTTCTGGGCGAACTCCGGCACCTTCCGGCGAATCCACTCCAGGTTCATCATGGCGTGCTCGATCTCCTCGTTCTTGTTGTGAACGAGCACCGCGCGCAGCTCCTCGTCGGTGCAGGCTTCGGCGCGTTGGCCGTACCAGTCCACCGCTTCGAGCTCCTCCATGAGGGAGACGATGGCCCGATGAATGTTCTTCGTATCGTCCGAGAGGACGTCCCACGGCTCGTGCAAATTCTCGCTACCCATGGGCTCTTTCATATCATCGTTCGGCGGTTTTCCGAGCCTTCGCGTGCCGCGCAAAAACGCCACACCTCGCAGGTTTTTCCGGCGTCGGCGGGACGTTTCCGAACGTCGTGATACGTTGAGAAGATGCGTCGATTGACGTCTCTTTTCACGCTCGGCTTCGGCGCCACCGCGCTCGTGACAAGCACCGCGAGCTGCGAGTCCTTCGACAGCGTGCCGGCGGACGCAGGCGCGACGGAAGCGGCCACCACCAGCGATTCCAGCCCTGGTCCGTCGGACGCGAGCGCGCCGGAGACGAGCGTGGTCGACGCATCGAGCCCGAGCCCTTGCCGCTTGCTCGACGCAGGCCTCGGACACTTCTGCGACGACTTCGACAGCGATCCGGCGCGCGTCGACTTCGCCGGTTGGAGCAAGGCAGAGAGCATCGGTTCCGTCGGCTACAACAACATCGCCGCATCCACGCCGTGGGCCTTCGCCTCGTTGCTCAAGCCAGCGTCGATTTCCGCGAAGGCGCTCATCGTGCGCGACGAGGCGCCGGGCAAGAAGTTCCACGTTCGCTTCGACATCATGGGCGACGGGCCGCCCGCCGTCGGAGCACCGCTCTATTTCGCCCGCGTGACCCTGGACGACAGCTACGTCCTCGCTCTGCGCGCGTTCGGCGATGGCAACGCGGTCGTCGTTTCCGAAGCGAAGAAAACCGAGGCCGGCGCCGACAACGGCGCGAACACGCCGGTGAACGGGGCGCCCCGGCTGACCTCCGGCAAGTGGATCACGGTGGACATCTCCATCGACGAGGCCGTCGACAAGTGGGTCGTCCTGTTCGACGGCAAGGTCGCGGCCGGCAAGACCTACGTGCCGGTTTCGCCCCTGCCTCGCCTACGCCTCGAGCTCGGCGCGGAGCTGGTGAACGGGGCGCCCCTCATCCAGAACACCACGCTGCACTACGACAACGTGCTCATCGAATCCGAGCGCTGAAGCGCGCTCGGAACGGCTACATGCCGGTGCCCTTGATGACCACGCCGAAGGTCCGCGCGAGGATGTAGATATCGAGCCACGGCGACCAGTTGCGCACGTAGTGGACGTCCATCTTCACGCGCCCCGAGAAGCCGATGGCGTTGCGATCGCTCACCTGCCACAGGCCGGTCATCCCGGGCACGCTGCGGAGGATGAAGCCCTCCTGGGCGTCCATGTCCTTGAGCTCGCGCTCCAGGTAGGGGCGCGGCCCCACCAGGCTCATGGTGCCGTTGAGCACGTTCCACAGCTGGGGCAGCTCGTCGAGGCTGTACTTGCGGAGGATGCGCCCCACCCGGGTGACCCGCGGGTCGTTCCGCAACTTGTGGAACTTGTTGTATTCTGCACGCAGCGCCGGGTCGGCCTCGAGCACCTGCGCCAGTCGCGCTTCGCCGTCGCCGTGCATGGAGCGGAACTTGTAGGCGGCGAACTGCCGGCCGTCGCGGCCCAGGCGCTTCTGCTGGTAGAAGGCCCCGCCACGCGAGTCGATCATGATGAGCAGCGTGAGCAGCAGGATGATGGGGAGGATGCAGATGCCGCCCACGATGGTGAGCGTCAGGTCCATGACCCGCTTGGCGAAGCGCGGCCCGGGAAGAAGCAGCTGCTGCCGCACCTCGATGCCGAGAATGCCGCCCACGTCCTTGGCGGGAACACCGATGCTGCCGAGGCCGAAGAGGTCGGGGATGACCAGCATGTGCGAGAAGGCGCCGCCCACCCGCTCGGTGATGCGCAGCATCTTCTTCGCCTCCAGGCCGGGCATGGCCAGGATGGCGTACTTGATCTTGAGACGCTCGGCGAGAATCGGCGCCAGCGCGAGATCGCCCACGATGGGAATGCCCTCGACCTCGGCGAACATGCTGGGCGCCGCCGCCATGCTGCCGGTGATCGACGGCCGATCGGTGCTGCTGCTGGGAGCGCCGAGGTTGGCCACGCTCATGCGTGCGGTGGTGCTGGTGAGCGCGGAGGTGCTGGGCGTGGCCGGAGGCATCGCGCTGGGCGCGAGGCTGGTGGAGAGCGAGAGGCGCGTGCTGGGAGGCGGCGCATCGGAGTCGCCCAGAAAGTCGCTGGCGGCCTTGAGCATGGATCCGCGAATGAGCTCGTTGGCGGCCATGCGCACCGAGCGGACCTCGACACCCTCGTTGTGGAGGCTCGCGCGCAGGGTGCCCTGCTTGGCCGGATCGTCGTCGAGGAGCATCACCGGCTTGAGGCCGCGGCTCGGCTGCGATTTGAGCGTGCGAATGATGAGGCGGCCGGTTTTTGCCGCGCCCAGCACCACCACCGGGTGCCCGAACCACGCGCGCGTCGCGTACTTGTAGCGCACCACCGCGCGGGTGACCGGCACCAGGAAGATGGTGACCGCCCACCAGATGACGAGCGAGAGGAAGGTCCAGAGGCGCGTGGCCTTCTCGCCGAAGATGGCGACGGCGCAGACGCCGAGCAAGCTCACGGTGGTCGCGTAGGTGGTGCTCCGCAGCTCGTCGGGCGTGCTGTTCGCCATGGGCGAATAGAGGCCCGCGCCGGGGTACGCCGCGGCGCAGAGGGTGACCGCCGACACCAGCAGGTAGAACGCTTCGCGATGCGGCGTCCACTCCCGGAGAAACTGCACCGCGAAGGCGATGAGAAACGCGGTCAAGAACGCAAAGGCGTCGGCCGCCGCCAGCACCAGCCGCGTGCGCACCGGGCTGCAGCTCACCGAGAGGCCGGCCAGCGCCGGGTTGTCGCGCGCGGACTGCGAGAGGCTCTTCTGCTGGAGACCGCGCAGGCGCACTTGCTCGAGGAGCGCGCGGGAGATGGCGCGCTCGCTGCACGCGCCCATGGCCACCAGGATGCGGCCGATCTGCCCGCCGTGCTCTTCCTGGATCTTCAGCGCCTTGCGCACGTTGGCGGCGGTGACGTCGCCGTTCTGCAGCAGAATCTGACAAAGCTGGTTGCGCACGCGCTTGCGTGGCGGCGCGGGAATCGGAAGCGCAGGCGTCGCCGAGATGCTCGGCTCCTGGGTGAGCTTGGACGATTCCGCCGTCTTCCCCGTGGTGGACGTGGAGCTATCGAGAGACTTGCTCATGGCGCTTTCGGCAAACCGCCGAAGGTACATCTTACGCCGCATTGCGTTGTCTTTACAATCGCTGTGCAGCACCAGAAAGCAGAGGCCTATCGGGAACTTTCACTGGTCCGGATGTAGGCAAACTGCTCGGCGGCGGCGGGCACGGCGACGGACCGCGAGCACCGCAACTAGCGGCACGATGAAGCCGAGCGCGGCGAGATCGGCGCGGCCGGAAGGGGCGGACGAACAGCCAGCAGGAGCAGGCGCCTCGGTCGCCACCTTCGGCTCGTCGGAGGCGAGCGTTGGCCCGGCGTCGCCCTTGGCGGAGTGTCCGCCCCCGCTGCTGGACGTGACGCCCTTCTCGACCTCCTCCGGCGGCGTGTGATCGTTGCAGCTGCCGGAGACGACCCCCACCGCCGTCCAGGCGCTCTCGATGATGCCCATCTCGTCCTCGGTGAAGCCGAGGTCGCGGGCCGCGCTGCGCGTGGCATCGGCAGCTGCGGTGAAGTTGGAGGTGGCCATGAGGTACTGCGTGGCGACGCGGTACCAGAGCCGGAGGCCCTGCGCGACGCCGAGGCCCCGGGCCACGACCATCTTCGAGTGATCGTTCACGCCCCCCTGCACCATGAGATAGGCGGCGTTGTTCACGATGCCGGAGTTGAGGTGCACGCCGCCGTTGTCCTGGGTGATGTTCAAGAATTCGCACATGTGCGTGGGCTGCGGAAGGCGGCTCACCAGCGCCGGATGGGCCATGTCGCGGAGCGGGCCGGCGACGCCGATGGCCTCGCCCACTTGCCAGTTCTTCACCGGATCGGGCGAAAGCGATGCCTCGAAGAACGCGGCGAAGATGTCGCTCAGCGCCTCGTTGAGCGCCCCCGGTTGGTTCTGGTACTCGAGCGCCGACTCGCTCTGGGTGACGCCATGGGTCAGCTCGTGGGCCACCACGTCGGCGCCGCCGGCGAGCCCCCGGTAGACGACGTTGTCGCCGTCGCCGTACACCATCTGCCGGCCGTTCCAGAACGCGTTGTTGAAGCGCGTGCCGTAGTGCACGGTGGAGACGATGGCGCCGCTCGAGCCGTCGATGCCATTGCGGGCGAGCGCGGTCTTGTAGAAGTCGTAGACCAGCCCCGCGTGCGCGTGCGCGTCGACCGCCGATCCCGGCGCGGCGACCACGCCGATGTCCCAGCCATTGTCGAGGACGCCGGCGAGCACCGGATTGCCCGGGAGAGCCTGGGAATTTGCGGCGGTGTACGTGCGAATGCCGGCGGGCGTTCGCGTGGTGTCGAGCATGACGTACCCGCTGCCTTGCGGCGCCACCTGGAAAGCCTTGGCGTCGCCGAGCACACCCTTGCCGGTGGCGGTCACCGTCTCCAGATCGTCGTACGCCTCCAGGATCGCGCCGGACCGGGCGTCGACCGTGTATTGTACACGTGCCATGGAGTCGAGGCGGTCGTCGCGAACCTCGAAGTGGTAGGCCAGCGTCGCCTCGGCGGGCCGTCCGGCTCCGGCCGCGTGGGCGCGAATCACCAGAACGGGAACGCCAACCTCGGTTTCCGTGCGCTCCCAGGTACCGGCGCGGCCGGCGCGAAAGTGCGACGAAGCAGCAGCCGACGCCTGGGCCGCAGAGAGCGCGGGCGAAACCGGGACGGTGGGGAGATTCGCCACGTGGGTGCTGTCGACGGTGACCACCGCGCCGTCTGGCGCAAAATGCACCATCATCTCCGCGCCCATGACCGGAATGCCCTGCAGCACCTGCGCGAAGCGCACGTGGGTCATGCCGAGGTCGTCCTTCTTCGATCGGATCGCCCGGAGCTGGTCGCGCGGAGCCGTGAGGCGCAAGGCTTCGCGCGCACCCGTGAGAAACGTCAGCGCCGACTCCACCGGCTCGCCGGCGTACCGTTCGCTACGCCCTTCGAAATGCGTGACTGCGCCGCTCGGGTGGTGACGGACGGTCCACGCCGAGAGCGGCAGCGCGACCTGCGCAGGTGCCCGCTCACGCCCACCTTCGGACGAGCCGCAGGCGGCGAGTCCGAGGATCGTGAGGGCGAGCACGTTCCGCATACCCAGGGGAGAGCAAGCGCCGGGCCATCGCATCGGTGTTCGTTGCCCTCCCACAGTACTTTTTCATAGCACGCGGTATTTCCCGGGAAAGGCAGGGGATTGCGACGGCTGATGCCTACATCACCGGACACGCCGCCGTTGGCCCCATGTCGCAAGAGGCACGCAGGCGTTAGCGGGCTGTCGGTGGTCGGTCGTGGCTCACGCGTAGTCGGGCGGAAACGGATAGAGCTCGGCGACGCACGCGATGTCGCTGGCATCGAGCTTGGCGCCCCCGGGCACTTCGATGCCGTCGTGCATCACCCAGCCCGGTATCGGGTAACACATGATCGAGAGCAGATCGACGTACGCGGTGCCGCGCGACGAGGCCTCTTCGAGCGGCGTGAGAACGTAGAGGTCGACCTCGGGCGGTGACCACCCCTGCATCACTCCGAAGTAGAAGTAAGCCTCCTTCGGGTTGATGCGCTTCACGATCGCCCGGCGCAGGTGCTCGTGCTCGAAGCCGAGGCAGTGACCGGCTTCGTGAACGACCACCCGCTCGAGCTCCGACGCGGGGGTATCGAGGGTGAAGCCCTCGAGGTTCATCGTGGCCTGGCCGGTGGGGACGGAGCGACAGTGCTTGCCCACGTACGACCAGCAGCGCTGCCCCTTGGCGCGGGCGATGCGTATGTCCGCCGTCTCGGCGTAGTCGGTCTGGGTGAACTTCACGTCGGCGTGCTCGGACCACCGATTCATGTACCCGACGATGCGAGGACCCAGCTCCGCTTCACCGGCCGCAAGGTCGAGGAACCCGACGGTAAGGCGAAGCGGCGCTTGCCACAGGAACTTCGCTTGGCCGACGAGATCGTTGGCGCCGCCAACCCCCCCTAGCTTGGCCCCCGCGAACACGGGGTCGACGGGGAGGTCCAACACGTTCGCCCCCGCAGGACCACGACGCGTTCTGCAGACGAACATCAGTGCTGCTGAACCCCGCAGACCGCGCGGATCTGCACGTAGTTGGGGCCGCCGACGCCGCCCAGATCGCTCGGCGCGTTCTGGCTGGAGTGGTAGTTGAAGCTGGTGGCGATGGAGCTCGCCTGCGGGTTGGTGCCCTGCCCGCCCGCCACGTTCTGATTGCTCGGCCAAGTGTACGCCGCCTTGTGTGCGCCGGTGACGCCGGTCCCGTAGAGCTGCCAGATCTCCTCGGTGCCACCGACCACTGTCCCGCAGTAGACCCAGCCCACTTCCTTGCCGTTCTGCTCCAGCCGATAGGCGGCGTATGGCGAGCCGGGCATGATCTGTCCTGCCGGGTGATTCAGGCCGTTGTCGTCAGACTTGCTCATGTGCATCCTCCATCCTTCGTGGGGATGGTTGCCGATGAGCGGCCCTGTGACGACGAAATTGTGATTCTTCTTTGCGGCGTCAGCTCGCTTGCGAGTTGCTGCTGCTGCTACGACGGCGGCGGAAGAGGAACGCGATGAGCGCGGTGGCGAAGAGACCGCGGCCCAGGCCGGACGAGGTGGGTGCGTCGCTGGTGGAGCAGCCGGATTCGGCGGGCGCCTCTTCGGTCTCGAGCTGGGGCTTGCCGGAGGATCCGGAAGCGCCGCTGCTGCTTCCGCCGCTGCTGCTGGTGGTGGCCGCCGGCTCGGCGTCCCCCGCGCCGGCGTCGGCGGCGGTGGCCTCCGGCGCCAGGGTGGCGCAGGTGCCGGTGAGGACGCCGACGGCCTTCCAGGCGCAGTCGATGACCTTCACGTCGTTCTCCGAGAGCTCGAGGTCCGCGGCGGCCTTGGCGGTGGCGTTGGCCGCTGCCTTGAAGTCCGACGACTGCATCAGGTACTCGGTGTTGG
>JABFRG010000100.1 GCA_013141295.1 Polyangiaceae bacterium | reverse complement strand
AGCCACATCCGTGTCCTTCATATCGACGCATTTCGATCGAACCGCCGCGCCGTGCAAGCTCAGACCTTCGCGTGCCGACGTTTGCAGTCACACGATCCATTGCCGCCCCGGCTGGATCTGCACCCTACCCACGAAGCGAGCGTGGGCACGGAACAGATCGCGAAGTGTGCCGTCAGCGGGCGCGTCCAGAACGTTGCCTTCTCCCTTTCTTGCCGAGGGTATGCTCCCGGCAGTCGCGTTTTCTGATGGCGTCGATCACCTTCCTCCCTCGACCCGTACCTCGAGGCCGACTGTGGGGATCACGGGCCAGGTCTCGTGCAGGTCCAGCAGGGTCGCGTCATGGGTCGCGAAGAAGCGGTGCTCCCCGAAGGGCACGACGCCGGCGGCCAGTAGCCCGAAGTAGAGCGGGCCAACAGCGCGGAGGTGGAGCGACGCCTCCACCTTCGCCCCGACGAGGAGTGGAGCGGCTGTCCGCGCCACCTGTAGGCCGAGGCCGGTGGCGGAAAGCAGCGCCCCGGCCAGCGAGGCGCACACGCCGAAGCGCGCTCGCCCCCCGAGCAGCACGTGCGGGCGACACACGCCGACGCTCGCTTCCCACGCTTGCATGCTGAGTCCGGCAGCTTCGGTGTACGTGGTCCGAGACGCGAAGTAAGTCGCCGACGTCACGAACGAGAGACCCCAGCTTGGCGGCGCGACCTCGACGCGCAACCCCGCACCGACGGCCGGGACGGGCAGGAGACCGACCACTCCAGCGCCGACCGCGCCGGCCGCGACTCGCCACCCACCTTCGAGCGGACGCGGCACTTGCGGCGGATCGCCGTCAACTCGGAAGCTTCTTGTCGTTGGGGGCGGTGGCCCGGCGGGTGGGGTAGGGGCGGCGTCTCGGGCGAGTTGGCGTCGCTCTACTTCAAGATCGATGAGCAACCCTACGGTGAGTGAGACCGCGCGGTCGAGCGCGCGGCAGGAGCGCGCGCGCGTGCGTAGCTCGCGCTCACCGAGCAACGTACGATCGTCTCGAGTGAGGCGTACGCGGGCGATCCACTCGTCGCCCCGATGTTCGAACACGACGTGGACCGTGAACGCAGCTGTGTCCGCGTCCGACTCTCCGAGTGGTCCGAACAGAGCGAGGAGCGCAGCGCGCTCGTCTTCGAGCGAAGCGCACCCCGGGGTGTGGCCCCAGTCGAGCGCCACCGTGATGTCGCCTCCGGTCGGTTCTGCTGCGCGCGCGTTCGGGGACGCCAGCACGAGCGACAGCGCCCAGGCTGCAGCGCCCGCACTCACCGGAGACAGGCGTATTCGACGGCGCTGCATTCGTGACGCGTCAGTGGCCCGGCAGCGTCGATGTTTGCCGTGGGAATGGCTTGCTCGCTTCCGATTCCTCGAGCCGCGCCGCTAGCCAACCGTAGTTGGCCACGACGTCGCCGGTCATGCTCAGAGTGAGGTCTCGACCCCAGCGACCGCTCACGACCGCAACAACCCGGTTGGTGCCGGCCGAGAAGTGAGGACCACCGGAGTCGCCCATGCAGGTGTTCGCCGGAGGCGTGACGCCCTCCTCGACTACGAATGAGTACTTGCGCTTGTGCCCGTCAGGCACAATGTCGGTACAGGCTCCCGAGAGACCAAATCCGTACACCGTCCTCGCGTCTGGAACAGCGAAGGACCTCGCGAGGATTGCCACGGTCGCCAGGGGGCTCGTCGCGTCCAAGTGAATGACTCCGAGGTCCTGGTTCTTGAACGAGGGAGCCGAATCATCCAGCTTCGCGCACGCGTGATAGGGGATGCTGGTTCGGTTGCCGTTGGCCTCGAACACGAAGTTTCCCTCGCAAGGGTCGTTCGGCTCGGCCACGCAGTGTCCAGCCGTGAGCACGGTCCGTTGCCCTACCAGCGCTCCCGTGCAGACGCCCCCGTTCGACCGCAAGAGAAGGCCCACTTCCGGGTGCTCGGCATCGGCAACAACCGCGCCAGTTCGCAGCTCGGATTCCACAGTCGGGTCAGAGGTTGTGGTGCATCCCAACGATAGCGCTGTCGCCACCCACGAAACCCACATGATCCGTATCGCGCGAAGCAACGACATGAGTGCTCCCGTCTCCTTCAGAAGCGGGTGTAGCCGAACGGCACAGAGTGGCTACCGACAACGCTCGGGGCGGTCGACGACAGGACCAGCGGCAGAATGCGAACTTCTACGTCTCCGGTCGCCGGAAGGTCGAAGCTCGCGTCGAATTGCTCCGAGGAGGTCACCACGTACCCCGCACGCACGACGGTTCCGCGCAGCTTTCGGGACGCGGGAGAGAACGAGAAAGACTGCCAGTACCTGTCGGTCGCGCCCGCGCTCACATCCTTCCACTCGCCGTCGGGCAGGCTCCGGAAGCTCACCCGCATGCCGAACGACTCTTGCCGCGTGGCGTCTCCGGCCACTCCGAATTGACGATTCATTCCGGCAGGCTCCGTGATCACGAAGTGGAGCTCCTCGGTCGTGACCCGGCGGACGGCGCGGTACGCCTTGCCACTGCTCGTGGCCTCGCGTTCCGCTTCCACGGCAACGGTCGCTACCCCCGACTCGTCCAGCCCGATGGTGCGTGCGGAACCCGACACCTGAACGGCGACCGGCTCGGTGGACGTCACGTCGGCCTCTGCGGCCTCCACGGCCGCGCTGCCGCAGCCGGCGGACTCGATGGCGACCAAGAGAGCGATGAGCAGGGACTTCTTGCTTGCGGTACGCATTTGTCGGGAATCCTCCGGCGGAACCACGCTCCGCTGTAGGATAATGGGCGACCAGGGCCCGTTCGATCTCGCGCCGAGGGAAAGTTTTTGGTGATCGAGCAACCGTCGTGTCCCCACTATCCCACAACACACACACCGTCGCCTGAACACCCCCCACGCGGAGCTCCCTCTCATGACCATCCCCTTCTCCTATCCCGTCATCGCCCTCGCTGGCCTCATCGCGCTTTCGAGCGCAGGGTGTTCCCTCGACACCGGCGAGGCCGGAGGCGACGATGCCGACGTGGTCACGGAGAAGGCCAAGGTATCCACGCAGACGATTGACCGCGTGGACGGGCGCTGCAACGTGGGCGTGACCTTCCTCGTCGTCGAGGCACGTTCCCCGAGTGCCAGCGGCGCAATCAACGCGAAGCTCACCCGGACCTACGACCAGATCGTAGAGGGGGTCCAGTGCGAAACCACCGAGTTCGCAGCCAAGAGCGAGATGTTGGTCGCACAGAACGGTAAGGGGCTCCTCAGTCTCAGCGAAGTCGGAGTGGCGAGTCGGACGGGCCAGGTGGTGATCGAGGTCGCGACGTGGACGTTTGACCTGCGCAACGGGAAGCAACTGAGTCTTGGTGACGTGCTCACGTCGTCCGGGATGGAAGTCCTGAAGACCACCTGCGTCAGCGCGTACACCGCGGTCGGTGCGACGCCCGACTGCGACGTGGACGCCTCTGCCGCGAAGTTCGTCATCGAGGCGAAGGGCATTCGCTCATTGCAGCCAGATGCGGGGGTGCAGCTGGGGCTCGAAGGACAGCTCGTGCCCTGGAACGCGCTCAAAGGCAAGATCAAGCATCCGCTGGTGAAAGCCCTCGTCCCCTGAGGCGTACCGCATTCCGATGGCCGAGCCTCTCTTCTACACTTCCCGGCAGCCCATGTGCTCCGGCGCCCCAACTGGAGACGGACGATGATCCTACGAACACTCACCCTTGGAGCCCTCACCGCCGTCTTCGCCTGCGCCGCCAACGACGGCGGAGAGGTAGAAGCGAACGCCACCGGCACGGACGCCGCCTACCTGTTCGTCACCCGCAGCTGCGCACCGGGCAAGTGCGACGGCTTCTTCGTGAAGCACGCCAACAAGGCGCAGACGCGGTGCTCCGACGGCGTCCTCAGCGACGAATGCTACGTCTCTAGGATCGACCAGGCTGCCATGCCTGCCGCCCGCCGCGACCCCGATTTCGTGAGTGCGTTCAGCGCGGGGAGGGGGCTGGTGCGCGGAGTGCTGGACGCTGGAGGCGTCCTCCGCGTGACGGAGGCCTGGAAGGCCGCAGGCGTGTACAAATTCAAGCCTGGTCTCGATTTGGGGGCGGCCAATCGGGCGGAGAGCGACAAGAAGCGCCCCTCCCTGTTTCGCGTTACCGCTGGCGAAGGTGGAGGGACCGCGGCTGTTGCGCTCAACGACTCAAAACCCCTGCAGAAGGGGGCAATCGGCATTGTCGGCGGCGGAACCGTCGTTGCCTTGGGTTTGGGTGAGCTTCGCTCTGCAGTGAAGACGCCAGCCGGCGCAATTGTCTACGTCAGCTCCATCAATCGGCTCGAGGATAATTTCGATATTGTCGCGGCTGAATTCTATACAGTCACGCGCGCTTCGGGAAGCGCGCCCGAAGGCACCTTGGTGACGTTCGGAACGGCGTGCGCACTCGGCGCTTCGGACGACGACGCGAGGAGTGCGGCATTCTCGCGCATGAACGATCCGTACATCAAGTTGCAGACGGACTTGAGCGCGTCGGACGGCGAGTACACCGGCAAGTATCTCAAGGCGCCTTACAAGGTGGTGGGTGACGTGACCTCTCGGCGCCTGATGACTATTGCCGAGTACAACTGGATGGCGTGCGTTCCGCTCCAAGGATCGCCCTAATTTAGCACTACTGGGCTAGCGAGTTGGCCCGGAGTATTCATAGGTCGGTGGGCTACCTCGGACCCCGCACCGGAGCGACCGTGTGCGTACCGGTCCGCCATCCACATGGGGCGCCGAGCTCGCGCTGGCCTGGCGGCGATGCGTGATGGTGCGCCGAATGGGCCTGGGTCCTTCCTTCGGAGATGCGAGCGACGGAGCCTACCACAGGGTTTCTCAACGTGCACGCATTCAGCTACACACGAGCGCAGCAATTCGCTGTGAATCAGCGCACGGTCAACGAGTCTGCGGCGGTCGTGCGGTATCTCAATACCAACCTGCTGAAGTAGGGAGCAGACGCGAGCTGCGGCCGCCACCAGAGCCGCGAGGCGCATCGGCGACGTGCGCCTCTGCGGCCCACTTGACCACTACCTGGCCCCCGAAAGCTCGGACCCCGAACCGCCCGCGGATGCCAGAGGCGCCACGGGGCCGGACCAAGTTTGACGCACCATCCGCTATCCGTTGTGGGACCGCCGATGATTGAATTGTCGCCTCGCCGGGGCTTCTGTGCACGGAATCTCAACACCCACGCCGCTCTTGGTTTGCCGAGGAGGTGGGGGCGCCGCGGAGCCCACGGCCAGCGCCACCGATCAAGTGAGGGCCGAATCCCGTACCGTTTCTCGCTAAATTGGAATTTGTAGCACGCGCGCGGCTCGATCTCGACGAGTCGACCAAATCAAGATCGAAGGGAAGACCTACACCCATTACGGCGCACGATGTCATCGGGCCGTTCAACTGGCTCGGACCAACACTCGGATATCCAATGCTGCCGCACGTTCCTCAGTTCCCGTCGCCCCGCGCTCGCATCTCTGACCAGGGGGGCGGAGTGTTCTTTCTCGACCTCGCTGGCACGTGGTGTACCTCTGATACGAGCGGACTTGCCAGTGTGGGAGAGCGGCTCGCTCGGTTTCCGCGCCCGGTCGCGCTCCTCGTGGACTTGCGACACGCGAGCGGTGTGCCACTGCGGCAACTCTGCACGTTCCTCAGCGGCATCGGGAGCGACGCGTCGAGACCGCAGACCGCGCCCTGTGCCGACCCTCGCCGCTCGGAGCCCGTCTGCGCGATCGCCCTGGTGTTGGCGGCAAGGGCGGACGCCCTGAGTGTCCTGGACGCCTGCGTTTCCGGTGCGCGGCTATTCTCGTGCCGCAGCGATGCAGCCGCTTGGCTTGCCCAGCGCGTGGAGGAGGCCGGTGCGACCTGTTCGCTCGTCCGCGACAGCGAGCCACGTCGGAGCGTCACGCTTCGTGTACGTGACCACCTGCAGAGGGCGATGCCAGACGTCTCTCTCGACAGCGCGGCCCGGGCGATAGGGCTCTCACGACGATCCGTTCAACGACATCTGAGGATCGAGGGCACCTCCTTCCGCGGCGTCCTCGGCGAGGTCCGGCTCGACCGGGCTCAAGAGCTTCTGGCGTTCACGGATATGCACGTCGCAATCGTGTCCAAGTCCGTGGGCTTGCAAAAATCCGATCACCTTCGCGTACTGTTGCGCCAAGCGGCCGGCATGACTCCCGCGGAGTGGCGAGACGCCGCAGCTCCACTCCGCAGCGTGGTGTGAGGCTCCTCTGCCAGCGGGCGGGGCTCCAAGGTACTTGGCTGCTCGCACAAGCGACACCATCCCGGTGCCCCATTGGATGAGGCTGGTGCGGATGCGATGGGATGGTTCCGCGACTCCACCGCGACCCCGCCTACTCGCAGGCGCAAACGAGAACATAGGTACTCAGGAGAACGCCTCAGGTTCCTCGATGACAGCAATTTCTCTGCCACGGTAGATTAGGAGCGATGGCTGAATCGCGTCGAATACGGAGTCGGGAAGAGCCAAACTCGACCAACATGGCGCGAGCGGCCAGCTCGGGGTCGACTGCCAGATCATGAACGACCCAGCCAGAGTCCGGGACACCCAAGCGTCGCAGAGTCTCCGTGCGTGCAATCGCTTCCCGAATCCCATGCATAGTCCATCCATCCCAAGGGCATGCGACTTCCTTGGTGAAGTAGTGACCGAGCGAACAACGAAAATACAATCTTCTCATGCAAGACCATCGGAGGCTACGGTTGGATTCCGGTGCGAAGCGCGGCGCGAATGCCGCGCCCCGCACGCAGCCAACTTATAGGGCGTAGGCGCCGCACGAGAATGCCACGATCGACTGAGAAGCGACGATGCCGTAGAACCTTGGACTCGGGGGGGACGACCGCCGATCCGTGGGCGCTCAAGAGGCTCGCAACGCTTTTCGAGCTCTGCCATTGTGCTCATTCGAGAGGGAGGCGCCCCAGCATGGGGAGATCCGAGTGGTAGTCCGAGCCAGTTGGACTGACCCGATGACGTCGTGCGTTGTAATGGGTGTAGGTCTTCCCTTCGATCTTGATTTGGCCCGTGGACCTCGTCGAGATCACGCCGCGAGCGTGCTACCGTTAAACGGTGCGGTTCGGCCCTCACGTGATGGCACTCGGTGCGTTGCTCGTTGCTCGAGGCTCCTTGGGGGCCCCGACCAAGGAGGTCGGCCTCGCATTCGACGCTCCGCTCGGCTGCCCCACCCGTCCCGCGTTCGTGCAAGAGGTTGCCGTGCGCACCACACGCATCGCGTTCACCGACGGGGAGGATGCGCGGGTGTTGGTGCGTCGCGAGGGCGCCGGCTTCGTCGGGTGGCTGAGCACCAGCCCAAGCGACGACGGGCGAGAAATGCGGAGCGCGGACTGCGAGGCGCTGGTGCGCGCTTTCGCCGTGATCTTGGCCGTGGCGTATGACGTGGCTGCGGGACGTGACGCGACGCCCCCATCCCCGACCCATGATGCCGTCGGCCCTGGGGAGGGCTCCGCGGCGCCGCCACCGGACGTCCCTCGACCTCGCCCACCTTCTGGCGGCCTCCCGGGGCCTCGGCGCACCACATCGTGGCGATTCGGCGGCGGCATCCACGCCGAGGCCCTGGTGCTCGGCGGTCCGATGGCCGCCGCCCGCATCTTTGCACAAGCATCGATGGACTCGGTGCGAGCACTCGCGCTAGCACTCCGCGTGTCGGCCTCTCGCAGCCTTCCGGCGCGGACGGGTTCCTCCGACGGCAGCGGATTGGTGCTGTCGACCTGGAGTGACGTCGAGCTTGAGCTTTGTGGACTGAAGTCGCCCGGGGCGATGCTCGTCGTCCGCGCCTGCGGAACGGGCGCTGTCACGTTGTTGGAGGTGACGCCACGGGAGCGGCCCAACGCGAGAGATGATGCCCGTGTGGGGTCGACGTTCGGCGTCTCGCTCCCGTTGACTTGGTACCCCATCGACTCGGTGAGTGTGGAGCTGAGGCCCGCCATGGCGGTGGCGTCCCGCCGCTACACGTTCTACTTCGATCCAGACGCTACAGTCTACACGACGCCCGCGCTGCTGCTTCGGCTGGGTATTGGCGCGGCGGTTCGATTCTAGCACTACGGAGAGACTTCGAACCATTCCCGCCGTTTCCCAGTGCCCGCCTCGGGCTTGGCGACCCATGCAAGCGCCCGCCGGGCGACTTGCGGTGCCGCTGCGGCGACCATCACGCCACGCGGCAATGGCTCGGCCTTCCACGAATTCCGGCGGTCTCGCCGCTTCCTTCCCGCTGCCGCGGTGTGACTGCAACGTACATGCGAATCTGGCGCGCATCTCTCGCAGT
>JABFRG010000542.1 GCA_013141295.1 Polyangiaceae bacterium | reverse complement strand
GCTCCGGCAGATTGGCCGGGCGCACCGTGAAGTCGGCGCTCCCTTGCCAGAGCTGGATGCGCGGCGCGGGATTGGCGCCGAGCGCGTCCCGCACCAGCGTGCCCCAAGCGTCGGCGGACTTGGATACGCCGCTGGTGCAGCCAATGGACTCGAACAGGCTCGTGGCGCAGCCGTAAGGAATGCCGGCGAAAACCGAGCCCGCAGAGAAGCGATCGGCGTAGTTCGCAAGCAAGGCCACCGTCATGGCGCCGCCGGACGAGAGACCGGTGACGAACGCCCGCGTGGTGCCGTACTTGGTGGCCACGTACTCGGCCATGCTGGCGATGGACGCGGCCTCGCCGCCGCGCTGCGTCTGCGCCGGCTCCCACCATCGGAAGCAGCGGCTCGCATTGTTGGCGGTGGTCTGCTCCGCGTACGCCACGTAGAAACCACGTGCGTCGGCGAGGGACTCCCAACCGATGGCGCGCGCGTCGGCCGCGGTCTGCGTGCATCCGTGCAGCACCACCACCACACCGGCTCCGGCGGCTGCGCGCGGCGGAGCGTGGAGGAACATCTTGAGGCCGCCGGGGTTCGCGCCGAAACCCGTCACCTCCGCGAAATCGATACCGCCATCACCGCCGCTCGAGCCGCTGGAGCCGCCAGAAGAAGAGCTCGAGGACGAGCTGCCGCCACTCGACGACGAGCTGCCTCCGCTCGAGGACGAGCTACCCCCACTCGACGAGCTCCCTCCGTCGGGCGTGCTCGGCACCTCGTCGGAGCAAGCAGCGGCGGCAGCGAGAACGACCAAAGAGAAAGCAGCTAGGCGAAATGACACGATGCGGCAACCATAGCATCGCCCGGCGAAACGTCGCCCCGATTCGGCGCGCCGCGGTGCGCTCTCGAGAGCGCGTCGCGCGTCAGATGCCGAAGAAGTCGGCGGCGTACTTGGACGAGCAGAGACCGGTGTCGAGGATGTACGCGCCGGCGGTGCCGCATCCGCCCTTGGGATCCACCGGGGTTCCGTGGCCCATTCCCGAGACGGTGAAGGTCTCGACGCGCGGCGTGCCGCTGGCGTCCTTGTAGACCTTGCGCGTGGCGCGGCCCACGGTCTCGGTGGTGGGCGTCACGCCGTCGATGCCCTGCGCGTTGGCGAACTGCTTGGCAATCTCGCCCTGGTTCATGGGGCGCACGGTGTAGTCCGCATCGCCATGCCACACCTGGACTCGGGGCGCGTTGCCGGAGGCGGCGGCGCGCACGAGATCGCCCCACGCTTGCGAGGTCTTGGTCTTCCCCGGGTTCATGCAGCTGTAGGCGTCGGTCTGGCTGGTGGCGCAGTGATACGGCAGACCGCTGAGCACCGAGCCGGCTTCGAACACGTCGGGATAGGTGGCCAGCATCACCGCGGTCATTGCGCCGCCGGCGGAGAGCCCGGTGACGTACGCCTTCCCCGCCCCGAAGGTCTTCTGCACGTGCTCCACCATCGAGGCGATGGCTGCGGGCTCACCGCTGCCTCGCGCAGTGTGCGCGGCTTCGAACCAGCGGAAGCACCGGTTGAAGTTGTTCGCGAGCTGCTGCTCCGGGTACACGACGTAGAACCCGCGCGCGTCGGCGAGGGTGTTCCATCCGGCGCCGGCGTAGGCCGCCGCGGTCTGGGTGCAGCCGTGCATGGCCACCACCACCGGCGCCCCGGCCTTCACGTTGGCGGGCACGTGCACGAACATCTTGAGGCCGGCGCTCTCGCCGAAGTCCTTCACCTCCATGTCGCCCGCGGCGGGCGGCGTGCCAGTGCCACCAGAGCCGCTCGACCCTGCGGTACCGGAGCTCCCGCGACCGGAGGGGCCCGAGGTCGGTCCGTAGACGCCGTCTTCGGGACCGCTGGTGCCGCTGGAGCAAGCCGCGAGGAGCAGGGCCGACACCGTGAGGATGCAAAGCTTCATGAGCGTACCCAGAAGCAGATCGCGTGCCGCGTTGCGCAATGCGCAAAATGACGCAAAATCTCGACGTTTTTGCCAGAAACGCGTCGCGATGGACGCGCCCGCGGCGGCCCGTCCTCCGCGTCGCCGCTGACGCGGCGACGACGTCGGCGCCTGTAAGTCGCGGGTATTTTACGGCGCTGTCACTTGGCACACTGGCTGCTCAGGGCGCCGTCATGCGAACCGCAGCAGCACTCTCTCTACCGACTCTATCGCTCATCGCCGCGTGCAGCGCGGAAGCCCCCGACGCCACGGACCTTGGACGCCAGACGATGGCGCTCTCGGCGCCGGTGGAGGTGACGGGCTTCGGCTCCAACCCCGGCGCGCTCAAGATGTACAAGCACGTGCCCGCCGGCCTTGCCGCCAATGCGCCTCTGGTGCTGGTGCTCCACGGCTGCACGCAGGGCGCCGCCGACGCCGCGAAGTTCGGCTTCGACGAGCTGGCCGACGCCAACGGGTTCGCGGTCGTCTACCCGGAGCAGCAGACCGCCAACAACTCGCTTCGCTGCTTCAACTGGGCCGGCGAGTTCGGCAACCCGCAGAACCTCCAGCGCGGGCAAGGCGAGAACCTCTCGCTCAAGCAGATGGTCGACAAGATGATCGCCGACCACGGCACCGACCCCAAGCGCGTCTTCGTGGCGGGCTTCTCCGCGGGCGGCGCCGAGGCGGTGCTCGCGGCCGCCACCTGGCCCGATGTGTTCGCCGGCGCCGCTTCGCTCTCCGGCATCCCCTACAACTGCACCACCACGTACATCGAGGTCTCCGGCTGCCAGAAGCCGGGCAAGGACAAGACCGCACAAGACTGGGGCGATCGCGTGCGCGCCGCCTACTCCGGCTACGCGGGCCCCTGGCCGCGCATGTCGGTGTGGCAGGGCTCCGCCGACAACACGGTGGGCACCCTCAACCGCTCGCAGATCGTCCGGCAGTGGACCAACCTGCAGGGCATCGCCGAGACGCCGAGCATGAGCGACACGGTCGATGGCGCCAAGCACGACGTCTACAAGGACGGCGGCGGCAAGATCGTGGTGGAGAGCTACGAGATCCCCGGCATGGATCACGGCGTCCCGGTGGTACCCGGCTCCGGCTGCGGCGTGGCCGGCTCCTTCGCCTTCGACAAGGGCATCTGCGCGGCCAAGCGGGTCAGCGAGTTCTTCGGCATCGTGGGCGGCGGTGGCTCGTCCAGCTCCAGCTCCAGCTCGGGCGCGTCGGGCAGCGACGGCGGCTCGTCGGGCAAGGCATCCTCGAGCTCCGGCGGGTCCAGCGGTGGCGGCGATGCCGGCGGTGGAGGCGGCAGCAGCTCATCGTCGTCCTCGTCCGGCGGGAACGATCCCAAGAGCTCCGGAAGCACGTGCAGCATGCACCCGTCGTCGGAACGTTCGTTCCCCTGGCTCGCCACCGCGTGCGCGCTCGGCCTCGCGCTCGTCCTCCGTCGCCGCGGCGCACGAAAGGCGGGCTGAGCCATGGCCATCGACCGTTCCGGGATTCCCAACAAGAGCCAGCTCATCTCCTTCGGCGCGGCCTGGGTCGGCTGGGTCATGGACGCCTTCGACTTCACGGTGTTCCTTCTGGTGATGCCGCACATCGAGAAGGAGTTCGGCGTCAAGCACACCGCCAGCACCGGCGCCATCGCCCTCACCTTGCTCATGCGCCTGGTGGGCGGATTCATCGCCGGCAAGGCCGCCGACAAGTGGGGCCGCAAGCTTCCGCTCCTGGTCTCGGTGGTGTGGTTCGCGGTGTGCGACGGCGCCATCGCCATGGCCCCGAGCTTCATGGCGATCATCGTTCTGCGCACGTTGTTCGGTCTCGGCATGGGCGCCGAGTGGACGTCCGGCACCACGCTCGCCATGGAGAACTGGCCGGCCAAGACCAAGGGTATCGCCTCCGGCGTTCTCCAGGGCAGCTGGGCCGTCGGCTACCTCCTCGCCGCCGTCGCCTCGGCGATCATCGTTCCGCGCTTCGGCTGGCGTGCGCTCTTCGTGGTCACCGCCATGCCCGCGCTGCTCGTGCTCCCGCTCCGCGCCTGGGTCCCCGAGAGCAAGGAGTGGAAGAACGCGGTGAAGAAGGCGGGCGGCGACCTCGGTCTGCTCCAGCTCTTCAAGAAGAACGACGGCCTACTCGGTCGCACCATCTGGGGCTGCTTCGCCATGAGCGCCGGCTTCGGCGCGTACTACGCCATCACCGGCCTTTACCCGACGATGCTCAAGCTCGAGCACGCGCAGGACGAGCGCGGCATCGCCATCCTGGTCGCCATCTTCAACGTGGGAATGATGATCGGCTCGGTGGTGTGCGGCACCATCGCCGCCAAGAAGAGCGTCACCGTGGCGCTGGCGCTTCCCGCCGCCCTCTCGGTGTTCGCCCTGCCGTTCTACGTGGGTCACGTGGAGGGCCACATGAGCATCGGCGCCTTCCTGGGTGGAGCCTTCGGGGCCGGGTTCTCCGGCGTGACGCCCATGCTCCTCACCTCGATGTTCCCGGCCGAGGGCCGCGCGCGCCTGGTGGGCATCGTCTACCACGTGGGCGCCTTCTTCGCGGGCTTCGTCCCGCTCTTCACCGCCTCGCTCTCGCAGACGCTCCACTGGTCGCTCGGGAAATCGATCCTGGTGGTCAGCGGCGTCCTCGAGATCGCCCTGGTCATCCTGGTCCTCGGCGGGCGCAAGCACTCCGTCCGCGACACGAGCGAAGACACCGAGACCCCTTCTCCTGCCTTGGATGCACCATGAAACTCTGTATTTTGCACGCGTCTCTCTTTCTCTCGGTGGCCGGACTCGGCGGCTGCCTGGTCTCCGACGCCTCGGTGGCCCGCGGCGATGCCGGCACCTCCGACGCCGCCTCCACCGTGGCCGGCGACGATCCCTCGCAGAACCCCGGCAGCGCCGATTCCCCCGGCATCAAGTACCGCGACCTCGGGAGCCACCCCGGGTGTACCACCGACGGCCTCGCCTACCCGGCCGCCGTCATCCCCGGATACAAGTGCGCGGCCAAGGCCTACCCGGTCGCGAACGAGGACGCCACCAAGCCCATCGTGCTCCTCATCCACGGCAACTCGTCGTCGCCCGCCGACTACGAGAAGTTCCCGGCCGACAAGGTGGACGCCAAGCCCATGCTGGCGGAGCGCTTCTCCGGCGCCGGCTACCGCGTGTACGCGGTCGACTTCCGCAAAGACAAGAGCGACGACCCGGCAGGAAACAACGACACCGAGAACGCGGCGCAGAACTTCGACCACGCCTGGGCGGTGCCCATCACCCAGCACTTCATCGACTCGGTGCTGAACGCCAACCCCGGCCGCAAGATCGCACTGGTCGGCTTCTCGGTGGGACCCACCATCATTCGCGACGCGCTCCGACGCCTGCACCGCGAGAAGAAGAAGCCCTACGAGCGCATCACCCAGCTGGTGTACGCCGCCGGTGGTCACCACGGCGTCTCCACCTTCCGCAAGCTGTGCGGCCCCAACCCCACCATGCGCGGCAAGATCGCCTGCGAGCTGGGCGACCGCACGGCCTTCCAGGACACCGACATTTCCCGGCCCAACAACGGTCCGAACGGCGCATGGGAGACCCCCTGCGCCGACGGCAAGACCGCCTACGGCCAGACCGGCGTCTGCGGCGACCACAAGGTTCGGTACCTCACCGTCGTCATGCGCGACGTGAAGGAGGGCACGTACCAGGACGAGTTCGTGTCCGAGGGCGCGAGCGCGCTCAAGGGCGCCGACAACAAGACCGTCGAGCTCACCGACAACGACGACACCGGCTACTTCTTCAACGGAATCTTCAAGAACCACTACGGGGCTCTTCGCAGCAACGCCGCGCTCGACCTCATCACCCAAGCGATCGCGGTGCCCTGATGAAGTATCTTCTTTTCGTGGTGGCGTTCGCCTGGGCGAGCGCCGCACACGCGCAGACCCGCCAAGCAAAGGTCCAGACCTTGGAGCTGGACGACGACACCAAGACCGACGCTGCCAAGGGCGACGGCGTGAAGGCCCCGCCCAAGGACGAGCCCAAGCCCGACACTGCCAAGACCGACGGTGGCAAGACCGACGCACCCAAGATCGACGCCGTCGACCCCTCCACCGGCGACGTGAAGACCGATCCCTCGAAGGCGGGGGACGGCAAGGGCCGGCCGAAGTTCACCATCACGCCGTACGTGGGCATCGCCGCCGGCATCAAGTACGACAACGTCCAGAACCGCGAAGGCGAGACCCGCCAGGACCGCGTCGTCACCTTTGCCATCGGCCGCTTCGGTCTCCTGGCGCGCTACACCGATCACTTCATGGTGCAGAGCGAGCTCATGGCCAGCGGCGGCATCGGCCTTCACGGCACCTCGGCCTACGAAGGTCAGGCGGCGCTTCAGGTGCGTCAGCAGATGCTGCGCGCCACCTTCGGTCGCTTCACCCTGGAAGCCGGGCGCCTGGTGGACGAAGCCTCGGTCGACTACATCTCGAACTACGTGCAAGGTACATTCGTCCAGGACACCGCCACTCGCGATCCTTTGCTCTACAGCGGCTACAACCTGGGCAATGGCGTGCGCGCCGTGGTCGACATCATCCCCGGCATGCTCCGCGCGGGGCTCACCTTCAATGCCGGCAACCCGGTGTCGAACACCGCCACCCTCATGGTGGGCGGCACCTATCCGCCCTTCGAGCGCATCTATACCCAGGCCTACCAGGCGGTGAACCAAGGGCCCAACCACTTCCCCGACGACACCTTCCACGCGATGGTGCTGACGCCCTCGGTGCTCTTGAGCTCCGAGTACGTCGACGCCAAGGTGGCCTTCCAGGCGTTCGCCATCGACACCAACACCAACACCCCCAACAACGATCACGTGCGCGGCTACAACATGCGCGGGACCGTGCGGGGCAAGTTCGGCATGGTGGTGCCCTTCGCCAGCGCCGCCTACACCCGCAACGACACGCTGATTCCCAACAACGTGGCCACCCGCTCGCCGGATCGCTACCAGGCCATCAACCTGGGCGGCGGCGTCGACGTGAACCTCGCCAAGCGCTTCACCTGCGAGCACGAGTGCACCGACGGTCTGGGCGCGCAGTTTCAGCAGGTGCAGTACGAGATCGGCGACGGCGTGGTGACGACCTTGCGCTACGCGAACCTGGGCGGCACGTTCTGGGTTCACCCCCACTTCGCCATCGACGCCCGCGTCTCCTACTGGTGGCAGAACCAAAAGGGCATCGACGACACCGGCGAACGGAACCTCATCGTGGGCGTGCGTGGAGTGCTCCCATGACCCAGCGAGCCAGCAATGCTAAGCTCGTGGATCATGGCGGAAGACGATTTCCCCGACGACACCACGACTCGCGTCGACCGCGGGCGTGCCGCGTCGCGGCCGCGGGCTCTCAGCGTGGAGCTCGTGGTGGTTGATGGTCCCTCTCGCGGTACCCGCGTTCACGTGCCTGCGGGCGGGGCAGCCCGCATCGGCTCGTCCCCGAGCTGCGACCTGACACTGGCGGACCGCGCGGTTTCGCGGCTCCACTGCGAGGTTCGACTGCGTACCAAGAGCATCCTGGTGCGCGACACCGGGAGCACCAACGGCACGGTCTCCGCCGGCATGCGCATTCTCGAGGCCGAGGTGCCGCCGGGCACGGTGCTCTCCATGGGCGGAAGCGCGGTGCGCATCGAAGCCGACGTGGACGACGCCGACTACGTGGAGCTCTCCGACAGCGACGCATTCGGGGAGCTCCTCGGCAAGAGCATCGAGATGCGGCGCATCTACGCCATCCTGGAGCGCCTGGCTCCCAGCGACAGCACGTTGCTCATCCGTGGCGAGACCGGCACCGGCAAGGAGGTCGTGGCGCGCAGCGTCCATAGCGCCTCCAAGCGCGCGCAGGGCCCGTTCGTCGCCATCGACTGCAGCACCATCCCGGAGAACCTGTTCGAGGCGGAGCTGTTCGGTCACGTGAAGGGCTCGTTCAGCGGCGCCATCGGCGATCGCGCAGGCGTCTTCGAGGAGGCCGACGGCGGAACCTTGTTCCTCGACGAGCTGGGCGAGCTCCCGCTGGCCATGCAAGCCAAGCTCCTGCGCGTCCTCGAGACGCGCACGTTGCGCCGCGTGGGTAGCAACACCGTGCGCCCGGTGGACGTGCGGGTGCTCGCTGCCACCAACCGGCCGCTCGATCTGTGCGTCAACGAGGGGACCTTTCGCGAGGATCTCTACTACCGGCTCGCGGTGGTGGAGATCGTCCTGCCGCCGCTGCGCTCGCGCCCCGACGACATCGCGCTCCTGGCGACGCATTTCTTCCGGGCCCGCGGCGGCGACGGCGAGCTCCCGGAGGCGTTTCTCACGCGGCTCCAGCATCGAAGCTTTCCCGGCAACGTGCGCGAGCTCAAGCAC
>JABFRG010000848.1 GCA_013141295.1 Polyangiaceae bacterium | reverse complement strand
CTTCTGCCCTTCTCGCCCAAGCCCCGAACCCGAACCCGAACCATCTGCGACCTCGACAGTCGCGCGCCCGTACGTGCAATCTGCACGCAAAGGAACGCCCCCTCCCAAGCTCCCCGTCGCCCGCGACACGGCACAAAAGACAGCCGCCGCGGACCATGGGGGGGCAGGGTCTCGCGGCGGCCGGTACGGAGCTTGCGCCCCGCACTGACAGGCATCGTATGCAGCGCCGCGGCGCTGGGCAAGCCTAGGCTTCGCCGATGTCGATGCGATGGGCGAGCGCGAGCACGAGCTCGCGGGCGTGGACCGCCATGCCGAAGGCGCCGAAGCTGCGCTGGGCGTCGGCGACGGCCTCGCGGGAGACGATGAGCGGCGTGGGCATCGAGCAGGCGCGTGCGAAATCGCCGATGCGCGCGGCCAGATCCTCGACCGTTTTGCCGCGGCCCGCGCGCGCGGAACGCTTGTGCTTTCCCGTCTTCGTCACTGCGCAGAGGAATAGCGCATCGGGGAGCGACTCCGCAAGGTCGGAGCCCCACGCATGTGGTGAGAGGCAGGAACGCCGTAGTACCGGCGGTATTCGCGACTGAACTGCGAGAGGCTTTGGTAGCCGACGCGGGTAGCGGCTTCGCCGATGCTCACGGACTCGGCGACGATGAGGCGGCGCGCCTCGTGGAGGCGAAGGTTCTTCTGGTACTCGAGGGGCGTCATCGCCGCAACCGCCCGGAAGTGATGATGCAGCGACGAGGGGCTCATGCCCACCCGGGCGGCGAGGTCGTCGATGCGCAACGGTTCCGCGTAGCGCGCGCGCAGCCAGCTCATGGCGCGGGCAATGCGATTGGCCGGCGCCTGCGATCGCGCGAGCTCCACCAGCCGGGCGCCGCCGGGACCAGAGAGCACGCGATAGAGGATCTCTTGCTCGATGAGCGGGGCCATGGCCGCTGCATCTTCCGGACGATCGAGGAGGCGCAGCATGCGCACCATGGCTTCGAGGAGCTCGGCGGAAGCCTTGTCGACGGATACGCTCGGTACGTCGGCCGCACGCGGTGACGCAAGGGGCGCGCGCCGGAGGACCTCGGCGAGGCTCGCGGGGTGGATGCGCAACGCGACCCCCAGATACGGCTTGCTCGGCGAGGCCGCCACCGTGGTGGACACCACCGGCATGTCGAGAGAAACGAGCAAGCACTCGCCAGCCCCGTAGTGGAGCACGGTGCGCCCGAAGCGCAACGTCTTCGCGCCCTGCGCCACCAGCACCACGCACGGCCACTGGGCGCGATACTCCATCTCGGTAGGACGGCTTCGCTTCCCGATGTAGAGGCCGCCGATGGGCGTCTCGATGTCGCTGCCCTCGATGGCGTGGCGCCCGATGAGCGACGTCAGCTCAGCGCGGAGCTCGCGGGCGGTGGGTGGCATCCGCTCATGGTATCCAGGCACGCGCCGGAGATGCGCGCTTTTGCAGGATCGGGCAAGTCATTTGCGGGATCGGATTCACGGTCGGCGCGGCCCGCGTGGAACAAAGAGAGCCACGAAAGCGAGGCTCGCATGACCACGAACAAGAAGACCAAGCTCGGCGCCACCGGACCGGATGTGTTTCCCATCGCCCTCGGTTGCATGGGAATGACGCCCGGCGCGTACACCACGCCGGTGGAAGCCGAGGGGATCGCCACCATTCACGCCGCCATCGAGCGCGGCGTGAACCTGCTCGACACCGGCGACTTCTACTCGATGGGCGAGAACGAAATGCTCGTCCGACGCGCCATCGAGGGGCGCCGCGACAAGGTGCTGCTGTCGGTGAAGTTCGGCGCCACCCGCGGCCCCGACGGGAGCTGGACCGGCTTCGACACCCGTCCGGTCGCGGTGCAAAACTTCGTCGCCTACAGTCTCAAGCGCCTGGGAACGGACGTCATCGACATCTACCGACCCACGCGGCTCGACCCGGCGGTCCCCATCGAGGACACGGTGGGCGCGATCGCCGACCTGGTGAAGAAGGGCTACGTGCGGCATATCGGACTCTCGGAGGTGGGCGTGGGCACGATTCGACGCGCTGCGAAGGTGCATCCGATCGTCGACGTACAGCTCGAGTACTCGCTCGCCAATCGCGGCGCCGAAGAGGCGGTGCTCCCGGCCCTCGCGGAGCTCGGCATCAGCGCGACGCTGTACGGCGTGCTGGTGCATGGCCTCTTGAGTGGAAGTCGTCCAACGTCGCCGTCGGACTTTCGCGCGCACTTGCCGCAGTTCACGCAGCGCGATCGCAACGAGCCGCTCCTCCAGCGGTTTCGCACGCTGGCCGAGGCCGGGGGTCGTACACCGGCGCAGCTGTGCATCGCGTGGGCGCTCGCCAATCAGCCGGCGCTGATCCCCACCATCGGGGCGCGCACCCCCGCGCAGCTCGAGAGCGCGCTCGGGGCGCTCGATCGCCCCCTGACCGCAGAGGAAATCGCTCAGGTGGAGTCGCTGATGCCGCAGAATGCGCTGGCCGGAGCCACCGCCGCCGCGTCGATTGCGCAGCTCACCGGGCTCGTGGTGGGAGAAGACTGACGCGGTCAGCGACCCGCGTCGGCGCGCGGAAGCTGGACGGAAGAGCGACACCGGAGCGTGTCGCGGAGCCGCGGGAGCAGCGGCATGAGCATGATGTACATGAAGTCGCCCACGCTCTCGATGCGGACGGTACGGCCCGGGCGGTCGACCGTCGCATCGGGCGTGTCTTCGCTGGAATTGAGGGTGGTGTCGAAGGGCCCGGCGTCGGTGAGGGCGCTCACCGGGAGTAGGCGGAGCTCGTCGAGGGTGATCTCGCCGTCGCCGTTGGTGTCGGCCGCGGCGAACGGGTCGAAGCGGAAGTGCGAGAGATTCGCGTTGGTACTGTCGCGAAAGAGCGATTCTGCTTCGATGCGCACGTTCGCCTGCTGAACCTCGCCGCTCTTGAGCGAAACGGAGCTGCCGGCATCGGCGACGCCGCCGTCGACCTCGATGCCGCAACGATCGAAGCGCACCCGGGGGCGGAAGGTGAAGTGAAACGTCTTCTGCACGCCGGCCTTCTTTCCGGTGCCGGAGACCTCCAGCGAGATGCCGCCGATAGGCAAGTACGGGTCGGAGCCCGGCGTACGCATCCGGGTCTTGTCGGCGTCGTCGACCCGCTCACCGAGCAGCGCGTCCGAAGAAGGCACGCCCACACGAAAGCGCATATCGCATTCGCCGATGGCGTAGAGCGTGCTCACCTTCTGGGGTGCATCGCTGCCGAGGTCGAAGATGCGATCGTAGTTCGCCTCCGAGTAGGCGGTGCAGGTATCGGAGAGCGAAGCGCCGCCGAAGCCCATCAAGACGCGATCGAAGCGCACCGACCAACCGTCGGAGGTGTCGAAGCCGCCGAGGGTTTTCGGGCTCGGCGAAACCGTGACGGTGAGGCTCGCGGGCGGCGGGCGATCGTCGGCCGGTAGGCACGCATACACGGCTCCGCCTGCGGCAGCGGCGAGCAATGCGACGGGAACGAGGGTTCGCAACGAATGCATCATAGCGCTCCTTCGAGACCGATACTCGGGATGGACACGGGGCCGATCTCGCGGCCCAGGAGCGTCTCCTTGTGGAGGCTGACGTTCATCATCTCCACCACGAACGCGAGCCAGGCGTTCTTCCGCAGGTTCCACTTCTTCTCGATGCGGAGATCGATGCGGTAGAACGCCGGATCGCGCTCGGGGTCGAGGGAGCGCGGAGGAGGAATGAGCCCGCGCGAGCCGGGCGGCGTGATGGGCGCGCCGCTGTAGATGGTGAAGCGTGCGCCGGCGCGCCAGTTGCGTCCGAGGTCGAACGAGATGGCGGCGTTGGCCACGTGGGGGCGATCGAAGGCGCTGAGGAAGCGCTCGTTACCGACGGTGCGCAGCGAGCGCGAGAACGTGTACGAGAGGTATCCGCCGATGCGCGAGGTGAGCTTGCGGCGCAGGTACACCTCGAGGCCCATGGCCGAGCCCTGGCTGCGCGGCTCGCGGAACGAATTGGCGTCGTTGCCGGGCGACTGGCTCACCCCGAGCGTGTCGCTCATGTTGTTGAAGATGTTCTCGAAGGCAGTGAGGCTGCCGGTGAAGTCGAGGGGCAAGTCGGCTTCGACGCCGGCGCTCGACTGGATGGTCTCCTGCAGACCTCCCTGCAAGTTGCCAATGGCCAGCCCCGGCACCGGGATGAGGAACGACGGCGGCTGATGCGCGAGGCCCAGCGTGTGCACCACGCGCACGTGCTTGTGCACGGCGATGCGCGAGGCGATGCGCGGGTCGATGCCCACCGCGGTCGCGCCACCGGAGGTGTAGAGGTCGAATCGGAGCCCGGGTGTGAGCTCCCAGATACCGAGCTTGAGGACGGCGTCGACCCAGGCGCCGGTGTTCACGTCGAGGCGTTGGGGAAAGAGCGCATTGAAGCGCTTGGTATCGGGGTCTTCGGGGTCGGCGTAGGGGCGAATGTCGGCCCGCTGATCGTCGCCGGTGATGTCCGCGCCCCCGCGCAGGGTGAGCGCAGCGCTCTGCCGGTGATTGAGGATGACGCGCGCCGCGAGGCTGGTATCGCGCGAGTTGCGCGGTTGATCGGGAATCCGTGACTGATCGTAGCCGAAGGTCACCGCAGCGCGGAGCGTGGTGTCTTTGCCGAGCTTGCGGTCGTAGCGGAGATCGGCTCGATAGAACTCGGATCCGAAGAGCACGTTGTAGATGCCATTGGTGGTCTGACCGACGATGTCGTAGGAGCCGAAGCTCACCAGGGTGAGGCGGTCTTTGTCGGTGAGGTCGTAGCTGACGCGCGCCTGGTAATCGCGATATCCGAGGGTGGTGTCGGGGGCGACGAGCGAAAGAATGAGCGCGGTGTACGAGTATCGACCGCCGATGAGGGCGGTGCCCTTTCCGTTCGCGAAGCCGGTCTCGGCGAGCGCGCCCACGTCGAAGAGGCGCACGTTGCCCTCGCCGTGCAGGTCGGCGCGCGGCGCAACCATCTCGGCGGCCACGATGCCGCCGGCGTATCGGCCGTAGCGGGCCGGCGCAGAGCCCTGGTACAGGTCGACGCGCTCGACGAGGCCCGGGTGAATGACCGACGGACCGGCGCCCACGTGAAACAGGTAGGGCACACGGATCTGATCGATGAAGTAGCCGGTGTTGCCGGGCGGCGCGCCGCGGACGTAGAAGAACGGCAGCCCCGAGACGATGGGCGTGACGCCGGGGAGCGCGTCGATGGCGCGGAACGGATCGCCGAAGGCGCCGGGGAGCTGCCGCACTTCGGCCCGCGACAGCGAGAGCGGGTTCGAGGCTTCCTTGCGCTCCCCGCGAACGTGCACTTCTTCCGGCGCCTCCGGGAGCGACGCGTCGGGTGTGCGCGGGGCTCCGGCGTCGGTCGCGGCACCGGCGTCTGCGGAGGCGGGTGGCGGCTCCGGCTCTGGCTCGCGGAAGGCGACCTCCAGACGAATGCGCGCGGCGACGGGCTTTCCCCCGCGCATGGCGGGGGTGAACCGCCAGCTGCGGGCTGCCGAGGTGGCGAGGCCCGAGAAGGGCTCGTGCGGTTCCGAGGCAGCGGCATCGACGACGTCGCCGTCCGCGCCCACCGTGAGGAGCACGACGATGGTGACGTCGCCGTGGGCACCCGCGGGATACAGGGGCGCAGCCCGAGTGAGGAGCACCGGTGGGGTGAGCTCGCCGTCCGCGCGCGCGAGGGTGGTCGTCGCGAGCAGGAGGAGTGCGACGCGAACGAGGTACCAAGCGAATCGGGGTAACTTCACGAGAGACGTGTGGAGCTGTACCGGAAACGACGCGCGGGGAGGCCGACGTTACGAACTCTTACACTCGCAGAGCTCGCAGCTACTGCTTGGCGTCGCTAGCGCGAGCGGCCAGCACGAAGTCGAGCACCTGCCTCTTGGCCTCCGGCGTGAGCTTCGCCTTCTCCGCCATCTCGTCGAGGATGGACGGCCACTTCTCGTCGGGAATCGCCGAGAGCAGGGGGTAGCCGTGGCATCGATTGCAATTTGCAATGAACGTATCGTGGCCGGCGGCGATGGAGGTCGGCGTGCTGCCGGGGCGGCGGGCAGCGGCGGTGGTGGCGGCTTCCGGCGTGAGGGGCGCGGGAGCAGCGCCGGTCTTCGGTCCACACGCGGCGCTGGCGGCGGCGACCGCGAGCACGAAGGCGAAGAGTTTCTTCATGAGCGGAGTATGCCCTTCTCGGTGAGCCGACGACAGCGTGCCGTGGGGTGGTGCATCTTGCCCCACTTTCCCGCGCTCAGCGCGCGGCGGAGCTCGGGTCGTCGGTGAGGGCGCGCTCGATGAGATCGAGAACCCCTTCGAGGCTGCGACCGTGCATGGTCGCGGTGCTTCCGCGGGCCGCGATCTTGCCGCGCTGGATGGACTCGAAGGAGCGCACGGCCTCATCGACCACACTGCGCACGTCGCGGCCGAGGCCGACGAGGCGCGCCGTACCGTGCTCTGCGAGGTGCTCCTCCCGGGCATGCGCATACGCGGTGACCGCGCCGTCGATGGCCTCGTCGAGGCAGCGGTTGAAGATGCGGAACTCGTCGGCAGGAATGACGAGCCCGGCTTCGGTCGCGAGCTGGGTGATGGTCTGGCAAACGTCGCCGTAGGCGAGGACCACCTGCGCGATGGGCAGCCCGGCGAGCAGGAGCGCGTTGCCGTAGCGAGCGCCGCACGCGACGATGTGCTGACGCGCCACGAGATGGGCCGACCGCTCCTCACGGAGGGCCTCGACGAGCTGCGCGAGCAAGACCGGGATGCCGTCCGCGATCTCGCTTCCCACCGCCAAGGGCGCGATGCGCGCATCCACGCGCGCGCATACGCGCTGGGCGATGAGGTCCTGGTTCGCAGCGATGAGCTCGTGCAGCATGCGCCGACAGTGCGCCGGGCGCGCCGGGTTGGCAAGCGCCGCGGTTGTCTACACGGGAAGGCGCCGGAGAAGCGCGTCTAGTGGTTGGATCCCAAGCTCGGCGGTGGCGCGTGCGCTGCAGCCGAAGGATGCGAAGCCGCCGGTGTGCTGGAGACGACGCGCGCAACGACCACCGCAACGACGGCGCCGAGCGCGAGCGCCACCAGGACCCCCAGCGCGAGCTGGCCCCGGGGAACCGATCGCGCACCGCTACGCGGCGCGGTGGGGGCGACGATGCTGCGTGGTGCAGCAAGGAGACGAGGCCCGGTGGGAACCCGTCGTGCTTGTTGGTCACGCTCACGGAGCAGCGCTTGCTCCGGCGGCAGGGCGACGAGGACCTTGGCATCGTGCGGAGTGTCCTCTCCAGGCTTCGGCGCCGGGCGCGGCTCGGAATGGTAGCGAGCCGCGCTCTGCCCGTGGGTTTGCGCCTGCTCCACGTATTCGAGGTGCTTGGAGGCCGCTCGGAGCGCACGCACACGCTGAACGAAGGCGTCGGCGTCACCGAGATCACGGGGCGGTGCGTCCGCGCTCGACGACGTGTCTTCGTCGTCGGTCACGCTTTCGGGATCCGTGGAACGTCGCGTCATCCTCTGCCCATCTCGTGCATTCGCTGCCCCCTCACCGTACCTCCAGAAGCATACGACAAAAGTGCCCGGTCCTGGGCGCATTTCGCGGCCTCGTCGGGTGTCATCGAGGTGACACGGACTACGCGCCTCGGACCACGAGCCAGGCGACGTTGCCGAGGAGAGCAATGGTCGTGAGCCCGCCGGTCGCGAAGGCGATGGTGCGAAAAGGCTGTTTTTCCGCCAGATAGGCCACCGAGTGGAGCAAGCGCGCGGCCACGAAGACGCCGAATAGGATCATGGCCGGCAACGCCGGGCCGCCGAGCAGCACGTAGAGGAGACCGAGGAACAAGAACGGCACGCTGGCCGCCGTCGCGTTCGCGTGCGCCCGCAGCACCCGCGCCACCGCCGGGGGGTCGGCCGGGACGACCTCGGCGCGCTTCGCCACCGTCCCGACGTCTTCGGCGTTCATGACCGTGTGGGTCTTGCCACGAACGGCTCCGCTGTAAGCCCACAGCACGCCCATATTGGCGGAGAGGGCGAGCCCGGCGAGGGCGTAGGCGACGAAGGCGGGGGAATTCATCCAGCTTTGCATGATCGGCTCCTGGTTCATGCTCCAGAAGCGAACGAGCCGACCCGAGATCGACATCGCCCCATACTTTTTTCTCACAGCGCAGCTTCGTCCGCCCGCGCGACGAGCTCCTCACTTCTGCTGATTGCTCCGGCGCCCCTTTCTCGCCCGCCTGACCTTCTGGCCCAAGCCCCGAACCCGAACCCGAACCATCTGCGACATCGATAATCGCCGCGCCAGTACGTGCAACCTGCACACAAAAGGACGCCCGTCCCC
>JABFRG010000753.1 GCA_013141295.1 Polyangiaceae bacterium | reverse complement strand
CTTCACGCTCGGCGGGGCCCAAGCGTGAAGCGACCCAGTCGTGCACCGCGAAGGCCAGCTCGGCGTGGGCCAGCTCGTCGGCGGCCACCGGCGCCAGCGCCTCGCGAACCTCGGACGCGCCGGCATTCTGCGCCTGGTGCAACGTCTCGAGCGCGGCAAAGGCCTCGCGAACGCAGCCCTCGCGAACGTTCTCGAGGGCGATCGCCAACAGCGCGCGCGGCGGCTGGGTGGTGACGCGCTCCGGCGAGGCCGGCGCTTCGGCGTCTTCGTAGCGGCGGGCCAATGCATGCATGATCTCTGCATGTCGCACTTCGTCGGCGGCCGCGACCTCGGCCCGCAGCGCAAGCTCCTCCGGCGCGCCGTGCGCGCGCAGGTCTGCTGCGAGCTGGCGAAATGCCGCTACCGAGGCGGCCTCGTAGTGGGCAGCGTCGGCGAACGACCCCGGCACGAAGCACGAAACGACGAAGCCCTCGGGTGCGCGACCTCGCGGATGCGGGTGACATCTCTCCATGGACTCCTCACGATTCTGCTCCTCGCGCCGCAGCTCCGCGATGGTGCCGTCGCGCCGCACCACGTGTACGATGAGCAGGGTGAAGCGAACCACCGGCGCCCGACGCTCCGCGTCCGGGTCCTTGCACGCATAGCTGGGCTCTTGCATCGACTCGCTCTCGTCGAACTCGAAGCCCTCGCGGGTCTGGCGAAAGTTCGGCTGGCCGTCGGGTCTCTGCGAGATGGCGTGCCCCGAAAAACGCGCCACCAAGTTCGCCCGCGCAGGCGTGTCGATGGGCGCGAGCGCTCGCGCCACGGCCGCCGCACCTTTGGGCCGCGACCATTCTCCCTTCGCGTCGCGCACCAGCACCAGCTCGTCGCCGCCTTTCGAACGCCAGTGCTCGACGAGCGCCACCAGCGCGTCCACCTCCCGCTGCGCTTCCGGCCCCAAGCGCAGCTCGGCCACCCGCGCCATGCTCCACTCCACCTCGGCGAGGGTCTGCACCGAAGCGGGCCGCTCTCCCAGGTCCTCGATCACGGGCCCTTTGTCCTTCTGCCCCCCGTGCAGCACCGCCACGTAGGGCCTGCCCTCGGGCGGCACCTCCGCCGTGGTCGGATCGCCGGGCGGACGCGCCGGACCGCAATGGGCGAGAGCCATGAGCGCGAACGTGACGAAGGAAGCGCGACGCACCATAGGCCGAGGGTATCAGCTCCGCGGTTGCCAATCCGCCCCCGCTCGCGAGCCAAAGCTCACGCCGGACGAACGGTCGTCACCGTGTTGCTCCGCCGCGCTACCGCGCCCAGAGGCCACTTAGCTCGAGGGGGAGAGCCTCGAACGGTGGAGCGTGAACGACCGCATCGCCACTGTGCACGGCGGCCAACGCGAACCGTGCCTCGTGGCCCTCGTGCTCGTCGAGAACGAACACCTCGAGGGTCTCGTTGTCAGGGTTCACCAGCCACACGTGCCCGACCCGCTCGCGCGCATACACACGAAGCTTCGCTCCCCGATCCAAACGCTCGGAGGAGGGCGAGAGCACCTCGCAGACCCAGTCCGGTGCGAGCTCCACGAAGGCAGCGTCGGGCAGCTCGGGCATCCGACTGCGGCGCCAGCCCGCGAGGTCGGGAACCAGAACGTCGGCGTCGAGGTGAACCTCCGGCTCGTCGAGGATGATCCATCCGCCCGGCCCGCCGCGCCCTCGGTCGAACGGCCCCACGAGAGAAGCGCCCAGGTCCGACGCGGCGCGCGCGTGTCGAAGCCTCGGTCGCGGGTGCGCGTGAAGCTCGCCGGCGACGATCTGCCCCACCACGTTCGGGGGCAGCGCACAGAGGTCGGCGTAGGTAGGGAGCCTGGGTGCAGCCGCGGTCACCCGATCAGCGTAGGACACTGGGCCCGAACCACCAAGTGCTCCCGAGCACCCGGGATACGCGCGCCCTTCGGCAAGCGGCACGGCCTCACGCGAGCGCGAACTGCACCAGGTCCCAGAGATTGCCGTAGAGGTCCTGGAACACCGCGACGGTACCGTAGGGCTCGCTCTTGGGCGGGCGCACGAAGGTGACGCCCTTGTCGCAGAGTGCGCGGTAGTCGCGGTCGAAGTCGTCGGTGCTCAGGAAGAGGAACACGCGGCCGCCGGTCTGGTTCCCGATACGGCTCCGCTGCTCGTCGCCCACGCCCTTGGCCAGGAGCAAGCTGCACCCACTCGACCCGGGTGGCGCCACGATCACCCAGCGTTTGGTCTCCGATTGCGGTGTATCTTGCACCAATCGGAAGCCGAGCTTCTCGGTGTAGAAGGCGATGGCCTCGTCGTAGTCGTCGACGACCAGCGCGATGTGGGCGAGCTCTTGGGGCATGCCCGTTACGCTACCCCAGGGGAGCGCATTGACAGAAGGGCGAGCAACCGCGAAGGTGCCGCGCATGGTTCGCTCGTCTGCCGCCTTCGCCATCGCGCTGGTCACCCTCGCCTGCGGCCCCACCGAGCCGGGCGCCCTCTGTCGCGCGCGCCCGCCCTTCACGCCCGCCACCGAGGCGAACGCCGTCCCGGTGTTGCTCCGCTTCGACAATCAACTGGGCCCGCGGTTCCGCGCGGAGAGCTTGTGCATCACCATCGACGATCAGACCGTTCCGTTCACGGGCCCGCAGGAAGAAGAGGCCATGGCGGCCTTCGAGCACCACAAGCTCCTCGAGGTTCGCGCGCCGTTGCGGGCCGGGGTGCCGCACAAGGTGCACGTGGTCGCGACGTTTCACGGGGTGGGCGCGGACGTCAGCACCTATACGTTCACCCTCCAATCGGAGCACCGGCTCGAGGGGGAAGGGTTTCGGCCCGGCGTGCTGCGCTGCAACTTCATCGAGCTGCCGGAGCATGATCTGGAGCGACGCCCCGCGGTGAAGTGGGTCGACCCGAGCGTACCGGCGCAGTAGGCAGCTAGATCGTCGGGGGCTCGGCCAGCGGGGCGATGGGGTGCGCAGCCAGGGCCTGGGTTCGGTTGTCGTAGACGCGCGCGGAAACGCCGAGGAGGCTCATGGCGAGGGTCGCCATGGAGGCGCCCATGCGCACCAACGTGGGTGCCTGCGGCGAGACGATGAGCCCCACGTGGTTGATGCGGTCGCGCCCCACCGCGGCGGCCCACTTGTTCATACGGGTGCGGGCGGCGGTCTCGTAGCCGAGCGCGGCGCCCCAGTCGTGAAAGAAGTAGAACGGCTTTCCCGGATAGCGGGCATCCATCGCGCGATACACGTGGGTGGCCAGCCACTCCGCAGACGATACCGTGAGGCGCGCGCCGAGGCGCATCGCGACAAGCAAGCCCGGCGGGTCCGTGAACCACACGTCGAACGAGCCATCGGGGGCGCTGCCATGGGGGGTCGTCCCAAAGCCCTGAGACATCGCACTAGGCGACGCTGCTTCCATCCGGGTGTCAAGCTCGAGGTCGCCGTCAGTCCGCGCCGGCCTCGGAAATGCAATCCGCGATGGGCTCGCACAGCACGCCGCGAAAGCCGTCGCATCGACATGATTCGCAGGCATTGGTCGAGGGCACGGCCTCTCCCGGACCATAGGAGATCTCCCCGGCGTCGGCCTCGACGCGGCACGGCTGCGGGCAGGCGGCTGCGGTGCAGTTACGCTGGCCTCGACTGCAGTAGCAGGTGTTGCAGTCTTCCGGCGGCATCGGGCGCCCTTCGCGGTAGACGACGCCCTTGAAGGGACACGAACCGCTGTCGGCAGCATCGGCAGCGTCACCGACGCCGGCGTCCAACGGCGCGCGATCATCGTCACCGACGCGAGCGCACGCCACCATCCCTACGATCCCCACCACGCCCCCCAGAACGATGCGCATGGGTGGACGCTAGCACGCGCTGTGGTAGACACCTCGCTCATGAAGGGGACGCGATGGTGGGCACGGGCGGTTGGGGCGACCTGCGTGCTCGCGTGCGCTTGCGACCCGGCGCCGCTGCCGCCGCTGCCACCACTTCCAAAGCCCCCCATCGACGTGAAGCCGGACATGGGCCCCGTCCGCAAGCGCCTCCGGAGCTGCTACCAGGCGGCGCTCAACATCGACCCCGACGCGGAGGGGCGCGTGGTGATCCACGTGGAGATCGCTCCGGATGGCACCGTCGTTTCGACCGAGCCCCAATACCGGAGCGGCAACCTGAGCGACGAGGTCGTCGCGTGTCTGGCACGCGCCTTCCGGCCGGTGCGGGTCGAGCCGCCCGGCGCCCCCACCTGGTTCGACGCGCCAGTCACGTTCCGCAAGGCCAACTAGCCATCAGGCCGCCGCTCGGGGCATCGGGAATGCCGGTGTGGTAGGAGGCGTTCGTGGTGCGCGTGCCCCGCTACATTCTTCTCCTGGCTCTGCTCTGCCTCGGCTTTCGCTCGACGCCGAACCACGTGCAGACGGAGACGAAGCTGTGGCTCTGGGCCTGGGAGCGCCGCGAAGATCTGCGGTTTCTCGAGGGCGCGGCTGGGACCGACGTCGGCGTGGCATTCCTGGCGCGCACGGTCTCGCTGGGCCCGCGCGGCCTCACGGTGGTGCCGCGACGGCAGCCCCTGCTCTTGCCGGAGGGCATGACGCCCAAGGCGGTGGTGCGACTGACCCTGCCGGAAGGCTATCTCGCCGGCCGCGAGCCGCTCACGACGTCGGAGATGACAGAGCTGGTGGGCGCCGTCCTCGCGCCGCTGGGCGAAGCGCCGAACGCCGGCCTCCAGCTCGACTTCGATGCGCGGGCCTCGGAGGAGAGCTTTCGCAAGGAGCTCTTGCGAGCGATTCACGCGGAGCTCCGCGCCCGACACCTCGAAGTTCCCTTCGGGACCACCGCGCTGGCCGCGAGATGCATGCATGATGCACATGGATCCGATCCTGCCGAGGGCGAGATCGTCCCCATGCTCTTCTCGCTGGGCCCCGACGCCGTGAACGTGCGACTCGGGCTCCAGGCCTGGGGCGACTTCCCCGCAACACGGTGCCGCGACGCCCTCGGCATCATGGTCGGCGACGCGGTGCCGGACTTTGCCCGGGGCCGCACCGTGTACGCCTTCTCCCGCGGGCCCTGGACCGCGGCCTCCTTCGAAACCGTTCGTCGTGCCACCTTGCCCTGAGCTTCCCATGCCCACCTTCTCGGTCCTTCGCCTTCGTACCGCTGCCGCCGCCATCGCGCTCCTCGCCCTGGCCATCGCCAACCCGGGCCCGCACGCGGCCGAAGCATGCTCCAGCTCCAGCGAACGCGTGGCCGAGGCCACCAAGCATCCGGACCTGCCGGTGGATCGCTACCTCTCCGGGCGCCTGGGGATCTTGCGGCCGACCTTCGCGCGGTCGTACCTGGTGGTGGCCCATCGCTATCTCTCGGGCAACACGCTCTCCGCCGAGGCTCGCGCGTCGGCGGCACAGCTGCTCGCCGCGCGTCTCAACACCGTGGAGGCGGCGCAGGTCACCCAGGTTCCACCGGAAGATCTGGACGCCGTTCCGCTTTGGGACAAGGAGCGCACCCGGGTGCTGGGTACCAAGGGCGCGACGGTGAACGCCTCGGTGTACAGGAACCATGCATCCTACACCAGTTGCGGAGCCGACGCGTTTCGCGCGGCGGCCGACACGCTCAAGGCCCGAGAGAAAACATACACGCGCCCGGAGCTCGAGCGGTGGGTGCAGGCGCAAGACGCGGTATTCCAGGTGTGCGACAAGCCTGCTTCCCCGGCGCCCGTTGCGCTGGCTGCGGGCGACTCCAAGCTCGCGCGCGCCGATCGCGACTACCAGATGGCCGCTGCGGCGCTCTACGCCGATCACTTCGCCGACGCGGAGCAGCGTTTCCGCGCCATCGGCAAGGACAAGACCTCGCCCTGGCAGCGCATGGCCCGGTACCTGGTGGTGCGAGCCCTGGCCCGGAAAGCCACGCTCTCGCTCCCCGACGGCATCGACAAGATAGGCCTTCGCGCGGCGCTCAAGGAGGCCGACCTGCTGCTCGCCGACGCCGACATGGCCCCGATGCACCCGGCGCTGGGCCGCTACCGCAGCTGGCTCCGGTCGAAGGTCGATGGCAGCGGGGCGCTGGCCGACACCGTGGCCGAGCTGGGCAAGCCCGACCAGGGCCCGCGCTTCGGCCAGCTACTTGCAGATTACACGCTACTCGTCGATAGCGACGAGAAGGTCCTGGACGCGCCCAAGGACGAGCTCACGCGCTGGGTGGCGAGCATGCAGGGCAAGGGGACCTTCGACGACGCCCTCGCGCAGTACACGAAGACGCAAGCGGTGCCCTGGCTGGTGGCCACGCTGGTGCGCGCCGAGAGCGTTCGCGACACGCGCCTGGAGCCGGTGCTCGCAGCGGCCCTCGCCCTGCCGCAAGGTTCGCCGGCCTTCGAGACCGCGCGCTTTCATTTCCTGCGCATCTCGCTGGGGCGCGGGGTGCCCAAGGCTTCGCTCGCGAGCGCGGTGGAGGGCACGCTGACGCAACTGCCGAAGGACGTCGGACCTTCCACCCGCAACGCCTTCGAGCTCCTGGCGGCGCGCGTTTCGCCGAGCTTCGAGGGCTTTCTCAAGCACGCGGTGATGACGCCGGCGGGCGAGTCCACCGACGATGGCCCGGTGGTGTTCGATGCCAAGGCCAAGCCTGCCCTGCCGCCCTCGGCGACGGACATCCTGAGCGCCGACGTGCCACTCGCCAACTGGATCGCGGCCTGTGAATCCAAGGTGCTCCCGGACGCGGTGCGATCGCACGTGGCCGATGCCGCCTGGGTGCGGGCCATGCTGCTGGGCGACGAGAAGGCGGCCAAGCGCGCAGGTGCCGTGGCCGGCAAGCTCAACACCAAGCTCAAGCCCTACATCGAGCGCGTGGAGAGCGCAGCGTCGGCCGACGAGAGGCGGCTGGGGCTCCTGCATGCCCTCCTCAAGGTACCCACGCTGGGTCCCGCTGCCGACGCGTGGGGCGTCGGTCCCGACGGCGAGGCACCCATCGATACCAGCTACGGCGGTTACCTGTGGTGCGGACCCACCAAGGAGAAGCGCGAGCCCTCCATCGTGGGCAGCGCCGCCGATCGCGCCGCCGCTGCCAAGGAGAACAAGACGCTCGCGGCGCTCGGCGCTGGGTCCACCTGGGTAGCCAACGAGGCGGCGCGCCTGGCCAAGGCACTCAAGAGCGACGCTCGTACGCCAGAGACCCTGCACCTCGCCGTGCGTGCGACCCGCTACAGCTGCACCGACGACCGAACCCGCGCCGCGTCCAAGGCGGCGTTCCAGGCGTTGCATGCACAATACCCACAAAGCGACTGGGCCAAGAAGACGCCGTACTACTACTGACGGCTCAGGGTAGGTCGACCCGCTGAATGTCCGCGGCCGCAACCACCTCGCCTAGACAGGTGCCCGATGCGCCGTCGGTTGCCACGAAGCGGTGCCCCGCGTAGGTGGGCTGAACGTCGAAGGCTCGTGGCTCGATACGCCGCATCGGGCGCGGCGCGCCCTGCTCGTCGAGCCACGCGACGCTCACCGGCCGACCGCCACGGTTGTAGATCACCAGCGCAGTGGGCACTCCCGCCGCGGGCGACGGCGCACGGGAGCACGCTCCGACGGACGCCGAGGCGCGCGGTTGCGGCTCGCCCCAGGTCTGCTTCATGAGCGCGAGGCCCGACGCATCGAAGCCCTCCAGCTGCTCGCGCACGAACGGGAAGTAGTCGTTCAGTCCCAGGTACGCCTCGGTCGTCTCGGCGAAGTACTCGCGCGCGTTGGTGAGCGCGTAGGCGCGCTCGCTACCATTCGTGCCGATGCGCGCCACCGATGCGTAGCGACCGCTCGCGACCGCGCTGTCGTACGCCGCCTGCACCGCCGGGCTCGCGTTGCCCAGCGCCAGCGCATCGTAGGCGTGCGCGAGCTCGTGGAGCAGCGCTTGCGGTTGGTTGCCGGCCGTCACGCGCAGAAACTCCGCCGTGTTGCTGATCTCGATGCCGTGCTCCTTCTCGACGTCGTAGCCATGGGCCGCGAGCCAGGCCGCGGACTGATGGAACTCCGCAGGTCCTCGCGGTCGCGGGTCCGTCGACGACCACTCGACCCAGATGCGCACCGGCTCGAGCACCTTCATGGCGGCTGGTCCGAAGCGTCGCCGCGCGTCGCCGAGTCGGTCGTCGAGGCGCGCCAGCACCGCGCTGCTTTCGTTCGCATGGGCGAGCACGGCGTGGCTCACGCGCACGCGAAAGCCCTGAATCGTGAACGAGCGGTACCCAGCCTTCTCGGCGTCGCTACCGCCGTCGGAGGCCGCCATGGGCGCGGGGGCCGAAACCACCGGCGACGGCGGGATGCGTTGCGTCTCGCACGCGGGCGTGAGCAGCGAGGTCACGAAGGCGAAGCAGGGTGTGAAG
>JABFRG010001198.1 GCA_013141295.1 Polyangiaceae bacterium | reverse complement strand
CCCCGCCACCGGCGGCCCCGCCGAAGTTGCGCGATTTCTATCTCTCCCTCGAGACCATCAAGGTGCTCTCGCGGCCCTTCTTCGAAGTGGATGGCGAGTATCGGCTCCACGAGCGCGTCGGCGTCGGCGGCATGGTGGGCCTCGGGCGCCGCATCATCGGCACCATGGACAAGCAGTTCGGCTGGATGCTCGGCGTGCAGGGCACGTTCTACCCCATCGGCAGCTTCCACCACGGCCTCCAGCTCGGCGCCGAGGTCGTGTACGGCGGCTCGAGTGGACGCGGCAAAGCAGGCACCCTGACCATCAAGCAGACCGGCTCGGAGATCGGCCCAGGGGCGTTCGTCGGCTACAAGATCGAATCGAAGCTCGGCCTCACCTTCAGCGTCCAGGCCGGTGCACGATACATGTTTTACCGGGTGTCGGTGGACGACGGCAACTCCCAGGCCTCGGCCGCGTCCGGCAAAGCCGAGGTGCTCGGTCGCCTCAACTTCGGGTGGTCGTTCTGAGCGTATCGATCCGGGCATCGTCGCCCAGCACGTGATCCGCCAGGGCTGCGCCCAGGGCAGCCGCGCCGGCCGCGAACAGGAGCAAGAGCAGGACGATCACCCACCACGGCGGAAGGGCGCTGGGGCGCACGGGCGGCGCGAGCGATGCACCGCGCGCTGAGGTGGGCGGACCAAACGAGACCGGGGCAACCGGCTGCATCGGGAACGGCGCTTGCGACGCCGGGAAAGAACCTTGCGAGGCTGGGAAAGAGCCTTGCGACGCCGGGAAAGACCCTTGCGACGCGGGTGCTGCCGCGCGAAGGGCGGCGAGCGACTGCCGCGGCATGGGCATGGTGTGCGAGTCGATGCGGCCTGGCTCGGCGCGGAACGACGGCGGCGGAGGCTCGCGCCTCGGGAGCGACGGGAGAGGGGCGGGGCGCGACGGAGGGAGCCCCGTGACGGTGTCGATCTCGTCCTGCTCGTCGCCGATCTCCACTTCGTCGCTGGGCTCCGGCGGATCGCTCCCGGCGATGCGCGACGGTACCTGCGCAACCGCCGTCTCTTCGCCGGCGTCGTCGGTCGGGATGCCGCGGACCGCGGTTTGGTCCTGCTCGTCTTCTTCGGCGTCGCCCACGATGCGGCGAATCGGCGGCGCCAGGTGCGTGGCATCCATGACGAACGCTTCCTCCGCAGTGGGGCGGCGCACCTCGGTCTGGACCTCGGCGGAGTCGTCGAGCAGAGAGTCCACGTCGGCGTCGGCATCCACCCGCGAGGCAACTTGCGGGACCATCACCGACACCGTCGACGGATCGTCGTCTGCCGCAGGTGCGGTCCCCTCCGGGGTTTCGCCCTGGAGCTCCGCCGAGACCGGCGACTGCATGGGCGTCATGGTGGGCTGATCGTCGGTGGAGATGGTGCGCTCCGCCGCGTCTTCTTCCAGCGAATCGTCGTCGAGATCCGGCAGGCTCGGCTGCGGTACCACCGGCGCGAACACCCCGGAAGGGGCGCGCGAATCGAGGTTCTTCGCGCATCGCTCCAGGGCCTCGCGCATGGCCCGCGCGGTCGGCCAGCGCGCGTTCTTGTCGAAGGCGAGCGCGCGGTCCACCACCGCCGAGAGAAACGGCGGAACGTCTTGCGCCACGAAGCCGAGCGGGCGCGCCGGCGTTGCGGCGGTAGCGCGCAGGATGTCGCCGATGGTCTCGCCGGGGTGCACCGCCTCGCCGGCCAGCAGCATGAACATGGTGGCGCCCACGCCCCAGATGTCGACCTTCTCGTCGATCTCCCGGGAGCGTCCGAGGGCTTGCTCCGGCGACATGAACTCGGCGGTCCCGAGCAAGAGGCCGGTGGCGGTCTCCTCGGAGCGCAGCGTTTGGCGCATGCGCGCGATGCCGAAATCGAGGACCATCACCCGGCCGTCGGTGGTGAGGTACACGTTGTCGGGCTTGATGTCGCGGTGCACGATGCCCTTGGCGTGGGCCGCTTCGAGCACCTTGAGGATCTCGATACCCAGGTGCACCACCTCCGCAGCGGAGAGGCGTCCGCCGAGGCGATTGCGCCGCTCGTCGAGGTGCTCGCCCACCAGGAGGTCCATGACCAGGTAGGGCTGCCCGTCCACGGTTCCGTCGGCGATGACCCGCACCACCCGCGAATGCTCCACCTGGTTGGCCAGGTACCCTTCCTGGGCGAAGCGCCGCTTGACCTCGCCGTGGTTGGAGAGCTCGGCGTGGAGCACCTTCACCGCCGCCGCACGACCGTCCCGGTGGGTTGCCGCATACACGGTAGCCACGCCGCCCCGCGCAAGTCTCGCATCGATGCGCCACTCGTCGTCGAGCCAGGTACCAACCCGTAGCAGCTCACCCATGAACGCTTACGATGAATGTACCACATGCACATTCCGTTACGTGTGGACGCAATTATTGCCGCGCTCCGCCCCGGAAACGCGCCAGCTGGCCTCAGGCCTTCTTGCCGATGAGGCCTTCGAGGATCGAGCGATCCCCCTGGAGCGCGGTGCGCTGCATGTAGAATGCAAGGCCACGGCGACCGCCCAGCTCTTCGCCCCCACCGGCGCGGCCGGGGCCACCGTGGAGCAGCTGCGGGAGCACCAGCCCCGGGGGAATGGCTTGCCCGGCCACCTTGGTGGACCCGATGGTGACGCGCCCGTGGTGCGGGGCGATGCCCAGCACGCAGCCCTCGAGGAAGGCCTTGTCGTCGGAGTACACGCTGGAGACCAGACCGCCGCCGCCCATGGCCACCAGACGCGCGGCATCCTTGGCGGAGCCGTCGTAGGGCATCACCGTGGCCACCGGGCCGAACACCTCGTGCGAGTGCACCTCGTCACCGGCCTGGGGGTCGTCGGCGCGGAGGAGCATGGGGGCGACGAAGAAGCCCTTGTCGCCGGTGCGGCCGATGGCGTTCACCTCGGTGGGGCTCCCCACGACCAGCTTCGCCACGCGGCCGAGCTTCTCGACGCCGCTGCGCACGTCGGCCAGCTGCTGGGCGGTGGAGACCGGCCCCATGGTGACCTCGTCGAGGGTGGGATCGCCCACCTTCACCTGCGCCAGGCGCTCGCGCAGGACCTCGATGACCGCGTCCATGCGATCGCGGGGAACATACACGCGCCGGATGGCGGTGCACTTCTGCCCGGTCTTCTGCGTCATGTCGCGCACCACGTCGGCGGCGAACAGGTTGAGGAGGTCGGAGCCCTCCTCGACGTCGGGACCCAGCACCGCGGCGTTGAGGCTGTCGGCCTCCACGTTGATGTGGGTGCCGCGCTCGGTGATGCCCACGCCGCGCCGGAGGGTAGTGCCGGTGAAGCTCGAGCCGGTGAAGGCGAGGACGTCTTGGCCGCCCAGAAGCTCGAGCAGCTTGCCGGTGCTGCCGGCGATGAACTGCAGCGCGCCGGCCGGGAGCAGCTTGCCGTCCACCAGGACTTCCATGATGCGGTAGGCGAGGAGCGCGGTGCTGGTGGCGGGCTTGGAGATGACCGGCATGCCGGCGAGGAGCGCGGCGGCGGCCTTCTCGGCCAGACCCCAGGCGGGGAAGTTGAAGGCGTTCACGTGCACCGCCACGCCTTCCCGGGGAAGATACACGTGGGCGCCGAAGAGCCGCGGGCTGCGCCCGAGCTGGATGGCGTCGCCGTCGGCGAGCACCTTCGTATCGCCCAGCTCGGCCCCGAGATCGGCGTAGGCAGCCAGCGTGCCCCAGGCGCCGTCGATGTCGAACTTGGCGTCGCTCCGGGTGTTGCCGCCGTTGGCCATGGCCGATTGGAAGAGCTCGTCGCGCTTGCCGTGAATGGCCTTGGACATGGCGCGGAGGAGCTCGCCGCGCTCCCGGAACGTCATCGCGCGCAGGGCCGGGCCGCCCACGTCGCGGGCGTAGGCGTAGCACTTCTCGAAGTCGAGGCCCTCGGTGGAGGCGGTGGCGATGGCTTCTTCGGTGGCGGGGTTCACCAGCGTGACCGACTTGCCCTGACCCTCGAACCATTCACCGGCGACGTAGCTGCGAAGCGTGAGCATGCCCTCGGTAGACCACCGCCCCTCGTGCCTGTCAACACGGAGAGATTCCGACGCAAAACGTCATACCTAAACCATCGCCTCCGGGCGCACCCAGGCGTCGAAGTCGGCCTCGGAGACGCCCAGCGAAAGGGCCGCCTGCCGGAGATTGGTGCCCTCTCCGTGGGCCTTCTTGGCGATGGCGGCGGACTTGTCGTAGCCGATGTGGGGGCTCAGGGCCGTGACCAGCATGAGCGACTCCTCGACGTTGCGGGCGATGCGCGGCCGGTTCGGTTCCATGCCCACCACGCAGTGCTTGCGGAAGCTATCCATGGCGCCTTCGAGGAGCCGTGCGGATTGCAGCATGTCGTAGGCCAAGAGCGGCCGGAACACGTTGAGCTCGAAGTTGCCCGAGGCGCCGGCGAGGCTCACCGCCACGTCGTTGCCCATGACCTGCGCGCACACCATGAGCATGGCCTCGCACTGGGTGGGGTTGACCTTGCCGGGCATGATGGAGCTCCCCGGCTCGTTCTCGGGCAAGAGTAGCTCGCCGATGCCGGCTCGGGGCCCGGACGCCATGAGCCGTACGTCGCTGGCGATCTTGAACAGCACGGTGGCGAGCCCCTTGAGCGCGCCATGGGCGGCGACCACTGCGTCGCTCGCGGCCAGGGCTTCGAAGCGGTTGGGCGCGGGAACGAACGGGATGCCCAGGCTCTCGCCCAGCTTGGCGACGATCTTCGGTGCCGCGCCCGGGTCGGCGCCGAGGCCGGTGCCGACCGCCGTTCCTCCCAGCGCCAGCTCGAGGACGTGGGGCATCGCCTGCTCGATGCTCCGCCGCGCGTAGCCCAGCTGGGCGACGTAGCCGGAGAGCTCTTGCTCGAGCGTGAGGGGCGTTGCGTCCTGAAGGTGCGTGCGCCCCAGCTTCACGATGCCGCGGAACGCCAGCGCACGCTCGCCGAGCGCCTCTTCCAGAGCAGTGAGCGCAGGGAGCACTTGCCGCTGGAGCGCCTCGGCGGTGGCCATGTTGAGCGCCGTGGGGAATACGTCGTTGGAGCTCTGACCGCGGTTGACGTGATCGTTGGGGTGAACCTTGCGGCCCATGCCGCGCTCGCCGCCCATGAGCTCGCTGGCGCGGTTGGCCAGGACCTCGTTGACGTTCATGTGCGTCTGCGTGCCGCTCCCGGTCTGCCACACGAGGAGCGGGAACTCGTCCGGGTGATCGCCCGCCAGCACCTCGTTGGCAGCGGCCACGATGGCATCGGCAACGGGCGCGGGCACCAGACCCAGCGCGCCGTTCACCTCGGCGGCGGCGCGCTTCACCAGGACGATGCAACGCACGATGGGGAGCGGCATGTGCTCCGTGGAGATGTCGAAGAAATGCCGAGAGCGCTCGGTCTGCGCGCCCCACAGGCGAGCCGCCGGCACGTCGATATCTCCCATGGCATCGTGCTCTTTGCGCGTCATCGTGTTCTCCGGTTACCGGGCAGCACGTTTCTTCGGGCTGCGCTTCTTGGCCGTGGACTTCTTGGCCGTGGACTTCTTGGCCGTGGACTTCTGGGCTGTGGACTTCTTGGCCCCGCTCTTCTTGGCCGGCACCTTGCCGCCTTCGCGCCGCGCCTCCGAGAGACCGATGGCGATGGCCTGCTTCCGGCTCGTGACCTTCTGGCCGGACCCGGATCGCAGCGTGCCTTCCTTGCGCTCGTGCATCGCGCGCTCCACTTTATCGCTCGCCTTCTTCCCGTACTTGCTGTTTTTCTTGGCCGCCATCGAGCTCTCCTTCGGTGATTGTCGTCGCCCGAAGCAACACGCGTGCCTGGGAGCCCAGGCGATGGGCCCGCTCTTTGCGACCTCGCCTTCGCATGTGGACTCGACCGCCCGCTCCCCCGAGGATTGTCGATACCGCCGCGTCGCCGGTGGTGGCCGCCGATGGTCCGGCCACGGAGACGCCCCGGGGCGAAGCGCCCCATGAGGCGAACGAGGAACACGATAGGGCGCCACCGACATCGGTGCGGTTCCGCATCGCCACGTACAACGTGCACGGGTGTATGGGCACCGACGGACGCATCGAGGAAGGACGCATCGCCGCGGTGCTCCGCGACATCGACGCCGACGTGGTGGCGCTGCAGGAGCTCGACGTGGGACGCCCGCGTTCTGCGCGGAGAGATCAACCACGGCACCTCGCCGACGCGCTGGGGATGGGGCTGCACTTTTGCGAGAGTGTTCGCCGCGGCGAGGAGTTGTACGGTCACGCCCTGCTCTCGCGTGGGCCACTCCGTCTGGTGCGGGCCGGACGCCTTCCACCGCTCCGCTGGCCCCGCAACGGCGAGCCACGGAGCGCCTTGTGGGCCGACGTCGAGGTCGGCTCGCAGCGCGTCACCATCCTCACCACGCACCTGGGTCTCTCCCCGGTGGAGCGGCACGTTCACACCACGGCGCTCCTGGGAGAAGACTGGATGGGGAGCCCGGCCTTCCGCGGACCGCGGGTATTTTGCGGCGACCTCAACGTGAACAGCGGCTCGCGCACCTACCAGCGGCTGCGGGGAAGCTTGCGCGACGTCCAGCGCGAGGCCTTCGGGCGGCGGACGCGGCCCACCTTCCCCGCGGTGTTTCCCATGTTGCGCCTCGACCACGTGTTCGTGAGCGACGAGCTGCGGGTGCGGCGCGTCGACGTGGTGACCACCGCCCTTTCGCGCATCGCCTCCGACCACCTCCCGCTCACCGTGGACGTGGAGATGTGGATCCCACCGGAGGCCTCGTGAAAAGACGCATTCTCGACACGCCGGGGACCTGGTGGGTGCGCGAACGGGTGGACGAAGCGGCGGTCCTGGTGGACGCCGAAGACTACTACGCCATGTTCCACGCCTGCGCCGAGCGAGCGCAGCGGTCGATCTTGCTGGCGGGCTGGCAGTTCGACAGCGAGGTCGCACTCCTGCGGGGCGACGAGGCCACCGGGCGCGGCGAGGTGCGCCTGCTCCGCTTCTTGAACCAGCTGTGCGAGCGGAACCCGGCGCTGCGCATCCACATTCTCGCGTGGGACTTCAGCGTGGTGTCCTCCATGGAGCGCGAGTGGCTGCAGCGCGTGGCGTTCGATTGGCGAACACACCACAACCTGCGCTTCGAGTTCGACGCGTGCGTCATTGCCGAAGGCTCGCATCATCAGAAGTTCGCGTTGGTCGACGAGACCATCGCCTTCGTGGGCGGAACCGATCTGTGCGACCACCGCTGGGACCGGCGAAGCCACCGGGAGCCCGACGAGCTGCGGCGCGATCTCGACGGTCACCTCTACCCGCCGTACCACGAAGTGCACGCGTACTTCACCGGGCCAGCGGTAAGGCCGCTCACCGAGTTTTTCCGGCGCCGCTGGGCGTCTGCCGCGGGCGAGCCGCTGGAGGTTTCCCCTCCCCCGCTTCCGCTGGAGCTCCCGATGCGGCGCGGGCTCCGGCTCGCCGCGCGGGAGGTCGCCATCGCACGTACCGAGGCCGCAGGTGAGGCGGGCCCCTGCGAGGAGATCCGAGCGCAGCTGGTGGCGGCCATCGGTGCCGCCGAGCGCCTGATCTACGCGGAGACGCAGTACTTCAGCGCGCGTGCGGTGGAAGATGCCCTGGTGGCGCGCATGCGCGACCCTAGCTTGCCCATCCTCGACGTGATCTTCGTCATTCCGGAGAACACCGAGGCCTTCAAGGAGACGGTGGCGGTGGGCGTATCGCAGGCACGCCTCATCGAACGCGTGCGGCGCGTCGCCGGAGAGACGGGCCACCACGTAGGCTTCTACGTGACAGTGGCGCCCGGCGCGTCCAAAGAAGGTCACGACGTTGCAACCTACATCCATTCCAAGGTGATGGTGGTGGACGATCGCTTCCTCAGCTTGGGGTCCGCGAACCTGGCCAACCGCAGCATGGGCGTGGACACCGAGATCAACGTTGCGTTCGAAGCCGACGGGGCAGACAGCGAGGCGAGCATCCGTGCGGTGCGGGTGAGCCTGCTGGCCGAGCACCTCGGCGCACGCGACGAGGAGTTGCCGGAGCTGCGGGACACCCACGGTCTGGTGGCTCGCCTGGATGCCGCGTGCCGAGCGCGCACCCATCGGCTCCGCTTCTTCGCGGGAAAGGACCCGAGCGCCGAAGATCCGGTGCTCTCGGTGGTGCACGCCGGTCTGAGCCAGTACCTCGACCCCGAGACGCCGATGCTGGAAGCGGCCGTGGAGAGCCCCGCCGCCTGGGGCGACATGCTCGCCCGAAGTGTCGCGCGGCTTCGAGAGCTCTTCGGCCGCTGACCGCGCGCGGGGCGCAATACCCCAGCGTGCGCTATCGCCCTCTCTCGCTGCGCCAAGTAGCTGGAAT
>JABFRG010000217.1 GCA_013141295.1 Polyangiaceae bacterium | reverse complement strand
AGCGCGAGGGTGGCGAGGTGTACACCGAGGAGCTCCTGGAGCTCGAGCGTGAGCCCCTGCGTTTGCGCACGGCCACCGGCGCTGCGCCTTCCCGCCGCGGCATCGGCTTCTCGCTGGAGCGACGCGGACTCCTGGTGCCGCTCCACCCGAACCGCCACGTGGTGCCCTCCGAGGTATCGCGCATCATCAGCGCGTCGCGGCACGAGGAGCGTGAAGCGCGGCGCGCAGAGGTGCGCAGCTTCGTCGCCGAAGAGGACCACGCGCCGCGGCGGGCGAAGTTCGCGCAGGACGCAGGGCCGATGGCCATGGCGCTGGCACTGGCCGCCCGCGAGGGGCAGAGCGAGGTCCGGCCGGGCGTGGGAACTCCCAAGTCGCTGGTGCAGCGCTTCTCGGCGCGGTTCGGGCGCGACCCCAACCACGTGGCGCTCCTGGTGGCGCTCTCCCGAAGCATGGGCCTTTGGGACGTCACCGCGACGCAGTCGAACGCGCCGCCCGGTTCGTTCCCCACGGGTGACCTGTCGGCGCACCTCTACGCCTCGTGGCGCCGCGGCGGCGCCTGGGACGAAGGGCGACCGGAGCCGGAGACGCTGCGGCTCGCCGCCGAGGCGCGCGATCTCTCGCCGGCGGCGGTGGTGCGGGAGATGGTCATCGAGGCTCTTCGGGAGCTCGGCGACAACCGCTGGATCCCCTGGGCTTCGCTGGCTGGCTACCTGGCCAGCGACGCGCGCATTCCCGGCCTCACGCGGCTGTTCCGGCGGTGGGCGGAGCGCGTGGGCGTGGAGATCACCGAGCCGATGCTGGTGGCCCATCGCATCGTGCACGAGAGCTTGCCCGCGCTCGGGCTCCTCGACGTCGGCGACGAGGACGGCGAAGGCGGCGCGCTGGCGCTCCGCCTCACCCCCCGCGGCCGCGCGCTGGTGGCCGAGAAGCCGGCGGACGCGGAGACGACCAAGTCGAAGTTCCTCGACAGCCACGTGCTGCGCCTCTCCGGCAGCGCGAAGATCGCGCACGTCCTGCTCCTGGGTCCGTTCGTCGAGGTGGGCAAGGTCGCCGATCAGCTGGACCTCATCGTGGCGCCGCAGACGCTAGCACGAGCCCTCTCTGCGGGCCTCGAGGCCGACGCCCTTCGGCAGCGCATCGAGTCGGTGGCCGCCCTCCCGGACACGCTATCGAAGACCTTGGCCGCCGCCAGCGTGGTGGTGGGCCGGGCGGAATTGGTGCAGATTGCAGGTTTCTTGTGGGTGGAAGACGCGAACGTTCGCGATCTCCTGCGCACCCGGCGCACCACCTCGGAGCTCTTCCTCGATCCCTCGCCGGAGGGTGGCCTGCTGGTGGCGCCGACCGTCGACGTCGACAAGCTGGTGCGGCGCGCCCGCACGGTAGGCGTCGAGATCGTGTTCGAAGGTCAGGTCGTGCGCGCCAAGACCATGCCTCCGCCCACGGTGCGCATGACCCCCGCCGGCGGTACCCGCATGACGCCGGCAGCGGGGACCCGCATGACGCCGTCGGGCGGCACCAAGGTGGGCAACCCGCTCTCCCGCCTGACCCCTACCCCGGGCAGCATCAGCACCACCAAGATCATCCGGCGCGAAGAAGACTGAGACTTTCGAGGGTCAGGTGTCGTCGAGCACGATGACGTCCTGCCCTTCGCCGCGATAGAGCCGCTCCACCAGGGCGGCGCGGCGTCGCAGCACCGCAGCCTGGTTGATGTACCCCTTGTCGGTGATCTCGCTGGCGTCGATGCTGGGCGGCTCGGCCATGAGGAGCACGCGCGCGACCCTCTGGCTGGTGGCCGGGTGGAGCGCGTTGTGCGACTCGAGGAGCTCCCGGAGGTGCTCCTTCAGCGGTTCCGCCTTGCACAGGTCTTCCAGCGGCGTCCCGGCGGGCATTTCCGTGCATAGTGCACGCGCATCGGCGAGCGCCACGAACACCAAGACGCCGAGCTCGGGCCGATCGAGACCGGCCAGCACCACGTCGAAGGCCAACGGCGCGATGCGCTCCACCAGGAGGGCACGCACCGCGCCCACGTGCACCCAGGTGCCGGACGAGAGCTTGAAGTCCTCGCCGATGCGGCCGTCGAAGACCACACCCTTGGCGGGATCGCTCTCGTCGAGGAGCCGGCCGCCGTCCCCCATGCGGAAGAACCCTTCCTCGTCGAAGGGCGTCAGCTCCGGCCGCTTCAGATAGCCGGGCGTGACGTTGGGCCCGCGCACCCGCAGCTCGAGCTTCTCGCCCACCGGCGCGAGCTTGATGGTGGTGCCGGGCGCCGGCACGCCGATGACGCCGGCGCGGCGAATCGGGAAGTGGACGGTGGTCGCGAGCGGCGACGTCTCGGTGGAGCCCCAGGCGGAGAGCATGCAGACGAGCTCGCCGCGGGCGGCGATGGAGAGCGCTTCGAGACGCTCCCAGGTGGGTTGCGAGAGGGACGCCGCCGCGTAGAAGATGACCGAGAGGTTCTTGAAGAAAGCGTCGCGGAGGGCGTCGTCGCGCTCGAGGTGGGGCACCAGCAGATCGAAGCCGCGCGGCACGTTGAAATAGAGCGTGGGCGATACTTCGCGCAGGTTGGCGACGGTGCGCGTGACGAGCTCGGGCGTGGCGCGCCCGTCGTCGACGTAGAAGGTGCCGCCGTGGAAGAGCACCATGTTGAAGTTGTGGTTGGCGCCGAAGGTGTGGCTCCAGGGAAGCCAGTCCAGCACCACCGGCGGCTCGGTGCGCAAAAACGGCCAGACGGTGGCGATGGCCGCCTGGTTCGAGCAGAGCATCTCGAAGGTGTTGAGGACGCCCTTGGGCTCGCCGGTGGAGCCGGAAGTGAAGAGGATCTTGGCGATGGCCTGGGGCGGGATCGCCTGATAACGCGCCTCCATGGCTCGCGTGGGCGTGACGGCGGTGAGCGCCTCGAAGGCGATGCCGCCGGGGGGTGTTTGACGACTGGTGACCACCTGCGCTGCCGGCACGTCGAGGGCCTCGAAAGCCCGGGCGTAGCGCGCTCCGTCCGAAGCGTAGACGAGCCCCGGCGCCAAGAGACCGTGGATGGTGCGGAGCTTGGCGAAGTCTTGCGAGACCAGGCTGTAGGCGGTCGAGATCGGGGCCACCGGAACCCCCACCTGCATGGCCCCCAGCGCGAGGAGCGCGTGGTCCACCGAGTTCTCGGAGAGAATCATGAGCGGCCGCGTGGGCCCCAGGCCGCGATCGAGGAGCGCCTGGCCGATGGCGTCGACGGTGGTTCGAGCCGCGTCGTAGGTGATCTGCCGAAACCCTTCGACCTCTGCGTCGCGCTCCGCCAGGAACACCTTCTGGGGCGTGCGGTTGGCCCAGTGCCGGAGCTGCTCGGTGAGGTGACGCGGATATGACGGAAGCGCGTGGCGCGAGCGAAGGAGCCACGAGCCGTCCGACCTACGCTCGGCGTCTACCTGGGGCGGCGCTAGCGTCGGCCGCATCGGGCACCTCGCCACGAAGAACGAACGCGTCGGGGCGCCGCATCGGTTGCGCCGCCGGCTGCGCAGGTGAGGTCCACAATCGCCATGGAAGCACGATACTACCTCGGCGCGCCGGATCCCAATGCGATGAGGCTCGCGCCTCCAGAGCGACGGGAGGCTCGCGCCTCCGGAGCGACGGGAGGCTCGCGCCTCCAGAGCGACGGGCGCCTCAGCGACCGACGGCGGCGCGCTCTTCGGCCCAAGCGTCGGCAGAAGGTCGGGCCTTGTGCGCCACCACGGCGCCGCCCTGGAGGAAGACCTCTGCCGCAAGGCCGCGCCCGTTGTACTCGCTGGCCATGGTGTAGCCGTAGGCGCCGGCGTCCAGGATTGCCACCGCGTCCGGAGGCGGCGAGAGCGGCAGCTCGTGCGTTCCGAAGTCGTCGGAGCTCTCGCACACCGGGCCCACCACCCGTACCGAAGCCTTCGCCCCGAGGCCCTCCGTGAGCGTGAGCGGCACGATGCGATGGCGCGCCTGGTACAGCGCCGGCCGGACGAGATCGTTCATGCCGGCGTCGATCATGAGCCAGCTCCGGTGAGCGACCCGCTTTTGCTGGATGACCTTGGCCAGGACGACCCCATGCGCGCCCACTAGCGATCGCCCGGGCTCCACGTGGAGCGCGAGCGCGCCGAGCCCGCTCGACCGCAAGAGAGCCAGCGTTTCCCGGACGAAGTCGGCGGGCGACGCGGGGCAGCCGGAGCCGTAGTCGATGCCGAAGCCACCCCCGGTATCGACGAAGCGCAGGGGCCGGAGCGCCGAAGCGCCGCGCGCCAGCTCGAAGAGCACCGCTGCGGCCCGCAGGTAGTCGCCGGTGGTGGTGAACTGCGAGCCCACGTGGCCCCCCAGCCCTTGGAGCTCGAGGCTCGGCGGGAGCTCGCGCACGCAGTCGAGAACCTCGTCCTTTGCGATGCCGAACTTGGCCTCGTCGTGCCCCGTCTGGATGTGCGCGTGGGTGTCGATGTCGTCGAGCCCGGGGTTCACCCGCAGCGAGACGCGTCCGACGCGGCCCAACGCATGGGCGCGAGCCGCGATGCGCGCGAGCTCCTCGCGACTCTCCGCCTGCACCGCGAGGATGCCATGGGTACCCCGGGTGAGGGCGAAGTCGATCTCATCGTCGGTCTTGCCGACGCCGCTCATGACGATGTCGTCCGGCGAGACTCCGCAGCGAAGCGCCAGCCGGAGCTCGCCTCCGGAGACCACGTCGGCTCCGCAGCCCTCGGCGTGGAGGGCGCGTACGATGGGGCCGGCGCTGTTCGCCTTCACGGCGTAGGCGATGGCGTGCGGGTGCTCGCCGAAGGCTTCGCGGAGCGCGCGGGCTTCGCGCACCATGGCGTCCACGTCGTAGACGTAGGTCGGCGTGCCGTAGGTTTCGGCCAGGTTGCGCAGGGGTACTCCTCCCAGGCAGAGCTCGCCACGCTCATTTCGCGCCAGTGACCCAGGCTGTGTCATGAGCCCCGTATACCAGAAGTTTCTCGACGATATCGCGGCAGACATGGCAAGCTGCCGCCCATGAAGGTTCGACGCGCCAAGCTGGTGTGCACCCTCGGCCCCGCATGCGACACCGAAGGCGGCCTTGGGCAACTCATCGAGGCGGGCATGGACGTCGCCCGGTTCAATTTCTCTCACGGAACGCACGAGGAGCACGGCGGTCGCTTCGAGCGGCTCCGGGTCGCGTCGGAGGCGAAGAAGAAGCCGGTGGCGGCGCTTCAGGATCTCTGCGGCCCCAAGATTCGCACCGGGGTTTTCCCGGCGCGCTACCAGCTGCCGACCGGTGCCGAGGTCACGCTGGTGGAGGGCGAGGAGTCCAAGGACGAGCGGGTCATCCCCATCCAGTACGAAGGCCTCGCCGGCGACGTGCGCGTGTCCGATCGCATCCTCTTCGACGACGGCCGCATCGGCCTCCTGGTGGTGGGCATCGAGGGCGACCGCGTGAAGGCCACCGTCACCCAGGGTGGCGAGATGCGCAACCACGTGGGCGTCCACTTGCCGAGCAAGACCATGCGCGTCGGCGCGCTCACCGAGAAGGACAAGGAAGACCTCAATTTCGGCCTCTCCCTAGGGGTCGACTACGTGGCCCTCTCCTTCGTGCGCCGCGCCGAGGACATCGCGCTGGTGCGGGAGATCTGCAACGAGTGGGGCCGTCCGGTTCCCATCATCGCCAAGATCGAGACGCCCGACGCGGTGGAGAACCTCGAGAGCGTCATCGCCGCATCCGACGGCGTCATGGTGGCCCGCGGCGATCTCGGCGTGGAGTTCCCGCCGGAGCGCGTGCCGGTCATCCAGCGGCAGATCCTCGGAGTCGCCCGCCGCGTGCGGCGGCCGGTCATCGTGGCCACCGAGATGCTCCAGTCGATGACCAAGTCGCCACGACCGACGCGCGCCGAGGCCAGCGACGTGGCCAACGCGGTGTACTCCGGCACCGATGCGCTGATGCTCTCGGGCGAGACCGCCACCGGCGACTTCCCCTTCGTCTCTGCCGAGATGATGAGCCGCATCGCCATGGAGGCCGAGGGGAGCCCGTTCTACGAGCCGGTCCCGTACGCGACCCGCGCCACCAGCGTGGCCGAGGCCATCGCGCGGGGCGCCGTGAACACCGCCAAGGAGATCGGCGCCAAGTACCTGGTGGCCTTCACCGAGAGCGGTTCCTCGGCCATGAACGTGAGCCTGGCACGGCCCCACGTACCGATCATCGCCTTCTCGCCGAGCCCCCAAGCGCGCCGGGTCATGGCTCTTTACTGGGGCGTGATTCCCCGGGAGATGCCCCAGGTGAACGACACCGATCGCTTGGTCGATTGGTGCAGCGCCGACCTCATGGGCGCGGGTCTCGCCGGCCCCGGCGAGCGCGTGGTGATCGTGTTCGGCGCGCCGATCGGCGTGCGCGGCACCACCAACACCATCCGCGTCCACGTCATCCGCTAGCGCCTGTCCCTCTTCCGGCCCCCGGAGAGGGAGATCGGGCACGGGCACGGGCACGGGCGAGAGGGTCGCGAAAGTCTGTCGCGCGGATGTGATCGTGATCGTTCAGTGGAGCACCGAGATTTCTGTGCACATTGCACGAAGTTTCCATGGTCTCGAATCCGTGTACCATCGGTCGCCACGATGGTTCGACGTCGACTCGACGAACGGCAGTGGGCGAAGAGCGAAGTGGTGCCCGCGTCGGAAGGACGAACCGGGCGGCCGCCGAAGGATGCTCGTGTCCACGTGCCCGTGCCCGTGCCCGGTCTCTCCTCGGCGAGCGTGGAGCTCAGGCGAAAGGCGTGGCGCGACGAGGTGGTGTCTGCGGTAGCGGACACATGAGGGCGCTCGCCATCTTCGCGCAGGCTCGCGATGGCGCGCGCGCGGCTCTTCGCGCCCACGTTGCGGGGCAATCTCCGGCAGTCGCCCACAGCAGAGTGACTCCTGCTGTTCGTTTCCAATCGGGGTCTCTCCGAAACGCACGACGCGCCCGCGCGAAGGCAGCCCCGCCATGTTGGCAGACTCTATGCTTGGTGTCGGCCATGCGAACCCCCGTACTGCTCTCGGTAGCCCTCACCCTGCCGCTGCTCGCTGCCTGCGGAAGCGACGCCGCATCCCCTCCGCCGGACGTCGCGTCCTCGGGCACTTTCGTGAGCCCGAGCGATGCGGCGACGGCGCTGGAGCCCATCGAGCTCGCGGTGGACGTCACCGATGCGAGCGTGCAGCGGGTCCGCTTCCTGGTGGACGGTCGGGAGATCGGGCTCTGCGATCCCTCGGCTCCGGAAGAGGACTGCCGCCGCGGTGGTCTGTTCACCTGGACCACGACCTTCGAGGCAGGGACGCACGACGTACGCGCCATCCTCGAAGGGAGCCAGGCGACCGTCACGTTGAAGCGGACCATCGTGGCGCAGACGGACCTTCCGGACCTGCCCAGCGATGCCGAGGAGCCGCTGCTCCCCACGCCCGCGCCCGAGGTGGGCGATCTCACGCCGCTCGCCGCTTCGCGCGGTACGCTGGACCCGGCCCGTGGCTACCACAACGTGTTCGGCGGCCGCTCCTGGGCCGTGAGCAATCAGCGCGTGGTCCTCAAGTCGGGATCGCTCAACGGCTCGGTGAGCTCCGTCTCCACCTGCATGGCGCGTTACGGGGCCTCCATTCGCAAGTGGGCCGACAAGTACGCGATCTCCCGCGCCAGCGTGGTGGCCACTGCCCTCACGGAATCCAACTGCACCAACCCCGCCGGCTCGAGCGACGGCCTTTCTTCGGGCCCCATGCAGGTGACCGGCTCCACCTGCGCCGCGGTCACCGGCATCTCCCGCGCCACCTGCAAGGCGCGGATGCACAGCTCGCCGGACTTCTCCTTCGAGGTCGGCGTGCGCTACATGGCCACCTCGTACCAGCGGAAGCAGCACGCGCAGGATCCGCCGAAGATCGGCGCGGCGTACAACGCCGGGTCCATTCGCTCCACCACCGCGAACGCCTGGCACATGGTCTCCACCGGGAACCACATCGATCGCTTCGTCTCGCACTACAACGCGTACCGCTCCTGGGAGGCCTCCACCGGCGTTCGTTCTTTCGATGTGCCGCAGGCAGCGACCTTCGAGGGTGCGCACGTGGCGAACGCCGCCGCCCTCCCGGCCCACGGCGCCGAGGGTGACACGTTCTTCGTCGGCGACTTCGCGGCGCGCGATGGGAGCTTCTACGAGGTACGCGGCGGACGCTGGGTGCGCACCGACGCCGAATAGTCCCGTTTCGGGTCTGTCGCGTCTACGAGCACGAGCACGAGCACGAGCACGAGCACGAGCACGAGCACGAGCACGAGCACGAGCACGAGCACGAGCACGAGCACGAGCACGAGCACGAGCACGAGCACGAGCACGAGCACGAGCACGAGCA
>JABFRG010000420.1 GCA_013141295.1 Polyangiaceae bacterium | reverse complement strand
GCCATCGGCCACAGCGGCATCGCGTCCAGCACGAAATCGATGGTCGAGTCCGTCGCCAAGCAGATGCAGCGGAACCCCGCCGCGGTGGAGAAGGCGTGGGATGGCGTGGAGGCATTGGTGCAGAATGCATCCGCTGCGCTGATGTCGGGCGACGTGGACGGCCTCGGTCGGCTCCTCGACATGAACCAGATGATCCTCGCCGGTCTCTTGCTCTCGACCCCGGAGATCGAGGAGATGTGCCAGCTGGCCCGGGGCGCGGGCGCGTTCGGCGCCAAGCTCACCGGCGCCGGCGGTGGTGGCTGCGTGGTAGCGCTGGTGCACGACGTCGAGGTGGCCGATCGGGTCATCGCCGCCTGGTCACAGCGCGGCTACACCGGCTTCCACGCGCGCCTGGCAGAGCCGCTGCCCGCCGAGCCCAGCCACCCGACCGAGGTGAGCGCGTGAGCGCCCGCGTCGCCACCGCGGTCGCCCATCCCAACATCGCGCTGGCGAAGTACTGGGGCAAGAAGGACGGGGAGGGCAACGTTCCGGCGGTTCCGAGCCTCTCGGTGACGCTGGGCGGTCTCGCCACCACCACCACCGTGAGCGTGGACGCGGGCCTGGCCCACGACCACTTCTCGCTGGGCGGCCACGTCACGAGCGACGCCGAGCGGGAGCGCGTGCGCGAGCTCCTCGATCGCGTACGTGCGCGGGCCGGCTCCAAGGACTTCGCGGCGGTCACCTCGGTGAACGATTTCCCCACCGCCAGTGGCCTCGCCTCCAGCGCCTCGGGCTTCGCGGCGCTCGCGCTCGCTGCGCTTCGCGCTTACGGCGTCTCTTCCAGCGAGGCCGACGCGGCGGATCTCGCCCGCGCTTCTTCGGCGAGCGCCGGTCGCAGCATCTTCGGCGGCTACGTCGAGCTCGTCCCCGGGGAGCCGGCGCGGCCGGTGGCGCCCGTGGATCAGCTCCCGCTCCGGGTCCTGGTGTGCGTGACCTCCGAGGCGGCCAAGAGCACCAGCTCCCGCAGCGGCATGAACGCCACCAAGGCGCGGAGCCCGTACTACGCCGCGTGGGTGCAGTCGGCGGAGAAGAACTTCAAGGAGCTGCGCGCCGCGCTCCTTTCGCGGGATCTCGAGGCGGTGGGCGCGCTCGCCGAGCAGAGCGCCCTCGCCATGCACGCGTCGGCGCTCGCCGCCGGCGTGGTGTACTTCAGCGGCGCCACCCTCGAGGCCTACCGCGAGGTTCAGCAGCTGCGGCAGCAGGGCTTCTTCGCGTTCGCCACCATGGACGCCGGCCCGCACGTGAAGGTGCTGGTCCACGAGCGCGACGCCGACGTGCTGGCCAAGCGCCTCGATGCGGTGCCGGGGGTGCTTCGGGTCATCGTGGCCGCGCCGGGCGCCGGGGCGAGCATCGTATGAGGGCGCGGGCGCCGGGCAAGCTGGTGGTGACCGGAGCCTACGTCGTGCTCGACGGGGCCGACGCCCTGGTGCTCGCGGTGGACCGCTATGCCGAGGCCGACGCCCGGGTCCGCGACCCTTCGCCGAGCCGCGAGGTGCGCGCCGCGTTCGGTGATCGCCCGGCCCCGCGGGTGGACGTGCGTGCATTCTACACTGAAGGTCGGAAGCTGGGGCTCGGCTCCAGCGCCGCGCAACTGGTGGCTGCGCTGGGCGCCGAGGCGGTGGCCAAAGGCCCGCTCGACGACGAGGCGCGCCGGGAGATCCTCGTGGCCGCGACCGCCGCCCACCAAGCGGCGCAAGGTGGCGGCAGCGGCATCGACGTGGCGGCCAGCGTGTACGGCGGCGCCCTCTCCTTCAACGTGGGGCGCGCGCCGCAGCAGCTGCCCCTGCACCCGTTTCCCTTCTCGGTGTTCTTCAGTGGCCAGAGCGCTCGCACCAGCGATTTTCTCGCCCGGGTCCGCGCCTTTCGTGGGCGCGATGCCGCGGGCTACGCCCGTCACGCGTCGCTCATCACCGCTGCCAGTGAACAGGTGCTGGCGGACTTCGCCGCGGCGAAGAACCTCGTGCCCGCGGTGCGCGCCTACGGCCGCGCGCTGGCGGCATTCGGCCAGGGCGCCGACATTCCCATCGTGCCGGAGGCGTTCGCCACGCTCTCGCGCGCTGCCGATGCCGAGGACGGCGCTTTCGTGGTGGCCGGCGCCGGTGGCGGCGACGTGGGCATCTTTTACGGAACCCCCAGCGCGGCCTTCGGGCAGGAAGCCGCGCGGCTAGGATTTTCGCCCTTGAACATCGGGCCGGCCAAGGCCGGCGTCGAGCTCGTGGAGTCGTAAAGTGAAAATGAAACGCACGTCGCGCATCCCTGGATTCTACAAGGTCACCGTCGAGGAGCGTCGGTCGCTGGTGGCCGAAGCCACCGGCGAGGACGCAGCGTCCATCGGCCGCTCCCTCGACGGCGGCGGCCTCGACGCCGAGACCGCCGACAAGTTCGTGGAGAACGTGCTCGGCACCTACGCGCTGCCCTACGGCGTCGCCCTCAACGTCCGCGTGAACGGCCACGACTACGTGGTGCCCATGGTGGTCGAAGAGCCGAGCGTGGTGGCCGCGGCGTCCAACGCCTCGAAGATGGTGCGCGCCGGCGGCGGGTTCGTCGCCGAGGTGGACGCGCCCATCATGACCAGCCAGATCCAGCTCACCGCCGTCACCGACTACCCCCGCGCGCGCGAGGCCATCCTGGCCCACGAGGCGGAGATCCTCGAGCGCGCCAACCGCTCGATCCCTGGGCTGGTGGCCCGGGGCGGCGGGGCGCGCGGCGTCGAGGTGCGGAGCCTGGGCGACGCCTCCGACCAGATGATGGTGGTGCACGTCCTGGTCGACTGCCAGGACGCGATGGGCGCCAACCTGGTGAACACCGTGGCCGAGGCGGTCGCCGATCGCCTGGCCGAGCTGGCCTCCGGCAAGGTCGGGCTGCGCATTCTCTCGAACCTCTGCGATCGACGGTGCGTGCGCGTGACCGCGCGCGTTCCTCTGGACGTGCTCGCCACCGACGACATGGACGGCGCCGCGGTGGCCGACGGAATCGTGAACGCCTCGCGCTTCGCGGAGCTCGATCCGTACCGCGCCGCCACCCACAACAAGGGCATCATGAACGGCATCGACGCCGTCACCATCGCCACCGGCAACGACTGGCGCGCGGTCGAGGCCGGAGCGCACGCGTTCGCCGCGCGGAGCGGTCGCTACAGCCCGCTCGCCACCTGGCGCCGCGAAGGCGACGTCCTGGTGGGGAAGATCGAGCTCCCGATGGCCCTGGGCACGGTGGGCGGTACGCTGCGGGTCCATCCGGGCGCGCGCCTCTCGCTTCGACTCCTCGGCACCGAAAGCGCTTCGCAGCTGGCCACCGTGGCGGCGGCCATGGGCCTCGCCTCGAACCTGGCGGCGGTGCGCGCCCTCGCCACCGACGGCATCCAGCGCGGTCACATGGCGCTTCATGCGCGCTCGGTGGCGGTCGCTGCCGGCGCCACCGGCGAGCTCGTGGCGCGGGTCGCGCAGATGATCGTCGAGGCGCGCGACATCACCGTCGACGCTGCCAAGCGCGCGCTCGGCGTGCTCCGCAAGGAGTCCGACAGCGCGACGGCGCTCGGCGACTGAGCGCGCGCACGCGCCATCGATAACGCATCGGGACAAAGGTCGAGGCCAGCTTGCTCGCCACGACGGGCCGTTTTCGGCTAGAGTGACCGAACGTGACGAGCTCCAAGAAGTGGACCGAGGCGGATCTCGCTGGCGCCCTACACGACGTTTCGAACGCCCTCACGGTGCTTCTCGGCTGGGCCGAAGAGGCGAGCGCGGTGGATGCGTCACCGGAGGCCATTCGCTACGCCCTCTCGGTCATCGCCGACGAGGCCAGACGGGCCCGGAACCTCGCGCGTCGCACCATCGGCGGCTCGGCGGAGATGGAGAGCGACGCCCTCGACGGCGTCGTCGACCGTGTGGTCTCGGCCCTGTCCGTCGAGGCCCACAAACGCGGGCTGCGCATCGAGCGCCAGGGCAAAGCACCGGAGGCGAGCGCCGAGGGCAGCGCCGTCGCCCAGATCGCCGTCAATTTGCTGCTCAATGCCATGGCCTACTCGCCGCGCGGCGGCGCCGTTCGCATTCGCACCAGCGAGACCGAGGACGACGTCTCGGTGGACGTGGAGGACGACGGTCCCGGCGTCCCGGCGGAGCGCCGTGACTCCATCTTCGAAGGTGACTCCACGCGGGTGGGCGGCACCGGCGTAGGCCTGCGCCACGCGCGCGATCTGGCGCGCTCCCTGGGCGGCGATCTGATGCTCCTCATCAGCCCCCGCAGCGGCGCTTCTTTCCGTCTCACCTGGCCCAAGATCCCCCCGGCGCCGGTCTCGTTCGCCTCGGTGGTTCCGCCGCCCACGCTGTCGGTGCGCGCCGGCAGCCTGCTCCTGGGCGGCACCCGCGTGCTCGTGGTGGAGGACGATCCGGCGGTGACCGGGCTCCTCGAGGTGGCCCTCGAAGCGCGCGGCGCCATGGTGACGCTGGCGAGCTCGGTGGAAGAGGTCTTCGCCGCAGCCGGCGATCAGGACGCCATCCTGGTCGATCTCTCGCCCATCGCCGGCAACGTCGAGCAAGCCGTGGCCATGCTGCGCTCGAAGTCGCCGCGCGCACGTTTCATCGTCACCACCGGCAGCGTCGACTCCGTGCCGGACGTGCTCTTCGGCGCCCGCGTCGTGCGAAAGCCCTTCGAAGTCGGTGAGATCGTCACCGCCATCGCCGAAGCCGACTGACCCTCGAAGGCCTCAGCCGGCTTGCCCCGGGTGGCGGAGGCTTCGCCAGGTCTCGAGGGCCCAGGCGCGGTCGTGGTCTTCGGTGAAGCTGATGGTGCAGATGGCGATCTGCGGCGGGAGGGCGGAGTCGGTGCGGAGGATCCAGCAATCGCTTTCCTCGCCGCCGCGCACCCGCCGGAGCCGCGCCCGACTCTGGAACGCGCCCTCGCCGGTGGTGAAGGTCTCGCCCTCGCCCTCGTCGGGATCGGCGCCCCACATCTCCTCGGCGCTGCGCGCGCCGCCCTCGTAGCGAAAGCTCGTGAACCACACGGTGCGGCCACCGTGCCACCCGCAGAAGGTCCCCTTGTCGTCGAGCTCCTCGGCGAAGTTGCCGGGAATGCGCAGCGACCAGCCACCCGGCATCGAAACACGCACCGGGTTGCGCCGGTAGCCGATGGCGGGGACCGCGGGGTCCGCATGGGGAAGGGCGTCGGCCTCGCGATTGCGGCCGTCGATGGCGAGCAGCTCGCGCCACTCGGCGAAGGGAAAGCGCAGGCTCGGATCCAGATCGCGGGCCCGCGAGAGGGCGCCGAAGGTCCGTTCCCGGAGCTCGCGTTCACGCTCGCTCACCGCCGGCCGCCAGCGCACGGTGGTCCACAGGAGCGAGAGCGCCACCCCCAGGTAGTGCTCGGCGTTCTCGCCCTTCTCCCACCAGGCGAAGAAATCGCGGCCCGACGCCGGCGACTCCGCGACCCGCTCGAACCAAGGGCGCTCGCGCGGGCCGAGCGGGGTTCGCGCGTGGCCAACGCTCTCGAAGGTGTGCGTCGCCGGCAGCGCCAGCTGTACGGTCCCCGACGCCAGCGGCAGCACCGCGTTGGTGAGCGCGCCGAGCCAGCCGAGCATCTCCTGCTGGAGATGACGAAAGTCTCGGTTGTCGAAGTAGCCGGTCACGTCCCCTTCGGCGTCGTGGCGCCAGGTGATGCGGAAGGCGGCGGCGAGGGTGTCGACCACGTCCACCACGTGGGCGTGATAGCCGGGGCCGACCGTCGACGTGTTGGCGGCGATCTCGAGATCGTGCCCCTCGAAGGCGAGCGCCACGTGCTCGGCGGCCGGGTGCAGATCGAGGTACAGCACCGGGCGCCCGGCCTCGTCGACGTTGCGCGTGACGAAGCCGCCGCCGAAGCGGGCCCGGGCGAAGGCGTGTACGCGTGCAACGAGGTCGGGGTCCGGGAGCGAGCTGACGCCCCGAAGCAGGAGGCCGAGGGCCATGGTACCCACGGTACTGCGTCTGGCCGCGCTTCCGCAAACGCCGCGGGCGGCTGCGTGCAGGTTGCACCGGCCCGGATTTCGCCGACCGGCTCACGAATCGTCCGCACCTACCTTGGATTCCATTGTCACTGGATCGGGACGGATCCTCGCGCGGGATCCAGCGGCGCGTTCGCGGGCGCCGCCGCGTGATGGAAGAGCGGGCGAAACCGAAGCGGACTGCGGAGCGTAGGTTGGCGCAGCGCATGCAACCCCTTTGGAGAGAGGCACCGCGGCCATGAGTCCCGACACGATGCGAGTAGAGGGCGAGTTCGTGACCCACGTTCGGGCGGAAGCCAGGTCGCGGCCCGGTGCGCTTGCACTGGCCGGTCCCGGTGCGTGTGAGGTGTGCGACGAGGGCCTGCGCCTGCAAGGGTTCCGCGCGGCGTCCACCGGCTGGGCGGTGCTCGTCTTCGTGGTGGCGACGCTCGACGTGACCGCCGCGCTCTTCTTCACCTCGACTCGCGACGCGTCGTTCTACGTGGGCCTCGGCGCGGTCGTCATCGCCCTCTCGCTCTCCAACGTGTTCTTCGGCGCCGTCGCCCGCCATCGCGCGGACCAGCCGGTGCGAACGCTGGTGCCTTGGTCGGCGGTGACCCGCGTGGGGCGCGCCGGGGACGCGCTGATCATCCACGTGGGCGCGGAGCCGCGGACGGGGACCGTGCTTGAGTTCGTGCCGCAGAGCGACGCCGGTGTGCTGCTGCGCCTCGCGCAGGTATGGGCGGCCGCCGCCCGCGCCGAGGCGCCGGTGCGACGAAGCTGGCCGGTGGCGGCGCCGCTCGTTGCCGCCAGCTGAGCCGCGCGCGGCTGGATGATGCACAAAACGAGAACGGCCGCCGTAGCGACCGTTCTCGTTTGTCTGTGCGAAGGAGGGGACTTGAACCCCTACGGTGTTACCCGCTAGCACCTCAAGCTAGTGCGTCTGCCAATTCCGCCACCTTCGCTCTCAGCGAGAAAGCGAGTTATTCCAACGCTCGCGGAAGGTCAAAGAGAAAGTGACGTGGGGTGCGTCTTTCCCGTTTTTCCCGCCGCAATCTCAGGGGCCAGGCGGCGGTCCCGGGCGCGCGTGATCGCTGAGGAACGAGGTCACCGCGAAGTGCGTGAGGAGATCGTCCCAGCGGCGGGCCCAGGCGGGAAGAAAGGCCGGCGGCTCCAGGGTGCCGTCGTCGGCCAGCGCCTGGAGCTCCGGCATGTCCTCGAGGGCGATGCGTCCGCACACGAGCAGCGCCGGGACGTTCTCTCCGGCGCGGCTCACGTGGGTGCGAAGGTATTCGTACACGTCGAGGAAGCCGGCCAGGTAGACGGCGTCCTTGGTGAACGGCGCGCCGCCGGTGACCAGACCGCCGCGGCAGATGCGCGAGGCATCGAGATAGGCCGCGCGCTCCTCGTGGCCGCGCTCCCGCAAAAAGCGATAGAGGTCGAGGAAGTCCGCGCCGTCCTCGGCCATCGCCACCAGCCGCACGCGGTTCACCAGCCGCAAGAGACGCTCCGACGTCATGGCCTGCGCGTGGAACTCGCTGAACACCGCGAGGCCCTCCTGGGTCCGGGTAGTGCGGGGACCGCCGTTCTTGAGGAACGGGAGCTTGCTCTGGGCGGCGCCGTTCTGCGCCGTGAGCAAATGCGTCTCGACCTCGTGGCAAAAGAGGCCCCGGGCCTCTTCCGGATCGAACGTGGCGTCGCGCCGCACGCGTAGCTTGGTGGTGCCGGCGCTGGCCTTGGCCGATAGCTCGTCGGAGAGCTCGATGTTGAGCTCGGGGCGCTTCGCCCGCCGCTGCATCCGAGACTCGATGTCGCGGCAGAACTCCTCGGCGGTCCACTTGCCGGAACGCTGGACGACGTTGCCGTCGCCCAGGCGCGCCACCAGGTGCTCGGCGAAATCCAGATTGGTCTCGCCGGTGCCGTGGGCCGTTGTGCGGGCGCCGCCGTAGGCCTCCCGTGAGAGCGTGTGGAACTCCTTGGTGCCCACCGCCAGGAGCATGGCGTTCGAGAGCCGGAAGCTCTCGGCGGTGCGCCGCAACAGCACCGTGAGGGGCGCGTCGCCCGAAAGCTCCGGCGCCATCTCGTCCAGCAGCGTCAGGTTCGCCTGCGCCTGATCGCGGTTCACTTCGTAGCGAGGGGAGGGGAGCGCGCCGGTGGCGAAGAACGTCCGCTCCACGTCCGAGGGCCACGTGATGGCGGCCAGGAGCTGCGTCGACGTCGACACCGCATGGAGCACCTGACGTCCGCGTTCGCTCACGATGATCGTCGTTCTATCATGGTCCCGAGAGAGTACACTCGGCGCATGCGGCCGTGGCGCACAGTCCCCCTCGCACTCGCCCTCGCGGCGCTGGCC
>JABFRG010000993.1 GCA_013141295.1 Polyangiaceae bacterium | reverse complement strand
ACCCGATGCAGCGCGTACCGATCCGCCCCCGCCGGACGTCAGCCGGACCGATCCGCCGCCCGCCGGTCGGCCCAGCGATCTGCCGCCGCTGCGCGATCCCCGGCAGACGATGCTCTCACCTTATGAGCTGCCCCAGCGGCCCGAGTCCGACAGCGTGGAGGTGGCGCTCGAGGGCGATCTCGACGACGACAAGACCCTCGAGCTCCGGGCGCTGCCTTCGACGGAAGCACTCTCGCTGGCGGCCGACGGGTTGGAGCCGGCGGAGCTTTCGGTGGAGGACCTGGTGTCCGTCGACTCGGAGCCGGCGGCGCGCTTCCCGAGCACCGGAACGATGCCGATCCCGCGGGCCCGGCCGGCCTCGGCGCCGCCCCGCGAGCCACCGAAGGCTGTCCCCGTGACGCCGGTGGAGCCGAATGGCGTGCCTAGGTCCCCGAGCTACGTCGCCGCGCAGGAGCTCCTTCGCGACGAGGCCGCAGCGCCGCCGCCGATCCGTCCGCGCACGGCCTCCAATCCTCCGCCGGCGAAGGACGGTCTCCCGGCGATGCGTCCGCCGAGCGCCTCACAGCCGAACGCGCAGACCACGCCCAACCCGCCCAAGGGCGAGGCGAAGGACGCGCCGCCTCCGATGCGCCCGCGGGCCGTCTCGTCGCCGGGCGCCGATCCCCGGGCCAACCCGGTTGCGGCCCCCATCGCCGCGCCGTCGCGACCCCAGGCGAGCCCGCAGCTGCTCGCTTCGGCGCCGGCGCCGGTTCCCCTCGAGATCACCCAGCCGCTCGACGCGCCCAAGAAGAAGGTGCGCGGCTGGTGGGAAGAGCTCTTCAACGAGGACTACCTCCGCGCGAGCCCCGACGCCGACAATCGGCCCATCCAGAAAGAAGTCGACTTCATCGAGGACAGCCTGGGCGTCGCGCAGGGGGCCACCATCCTCGACCTAGGGTGCGGCACCGGCCGCCACGCCATCGAGCTCGCCCGACGCGGCTACAAGGTGGTGGGCCTCGACTCCAGCCCGGTCATGCTCGGCCGCGCTCAGGATGCCGCGCGGCGCGCCAACGTCGACGTCACCTTCGTGCAGGGCGACATGCGCGAGATGCCCTTCGAGGACGCGTTCGACGGCGTCTTCTCCTGGGACATGAGCTTCGGCTACTTCGAAGAAGACAAGAACGCCATGGTGGTGGCGTTGGTGCGCAAGGCGCTCCGCAAGGGGGGCCAGTTCCTCCTCGACGTGCAGAACCGCGACTACATCGTCCACCAGTCGCCGTCGGTGGCGTGGTTCGAGGGCGACCGCTGCATTTGCATGGACGAGATGCAGGTCGACTTCATCACCAGCCGCATGCGCGTCAAGCGCACGATGATCATGGACGACGGCCGGAGCCGCGAGATCGAGTACTCGATTCGCATCTACTCGCTCCACGAGCTCGGGCGTGTCCTCCACGAGCAAGGCTTCCGGGTCGCCGAGGTGAGCGGCCGCTTGGCGACGCCTGGCGTCTACTTCGGAAACGAGTCCCCGCGCACCTTGATCCTCGCCGAAAAGCGCTGAATCGATGCGCGGCTGGGTCCTCGAAGGCGGCACCGCGAAGGAGACCAACACCTTCGAGGGGATCGCCGCGGCCCACGCCGAAAAGAAGAACATCTGGGTGGAGGTCGAGGACCACTGCGCCATCAGCGAGAGGCTCCTGCGCGAGACCTTCGCCATTCACCCTCTGGTGATCGAGGACGTGTGGAGCGAGCGCCAGCTCCCCAAGATCATCGACTACACGGGCTATCTGCAGATCATCGCCCACAGCGTGCTCAAGACGTCGACCCCCGACTCCCTCAAGATCTCCGAGCTCGACCTTCTGCTCGGCCCCAACTTCATCATCACCCACACCCACGGCGATTGCGGCGAGCTCGCCCCCGACCGCATTCCGGTCCTGCTCTCCCGCGGCCCCGCGTGGCTCGCGCACGATCTCCTCGACGGCCTGGTCGACGACTACCTGCCGCTCATCGACTGCTACGACGACGAGATCTCGGCGCTCGAGGCCGAGGTGGTGGCCAAGGCGGGGACGCCCGCCGGGCAGCCTTTGGTCACGCGCATCTTCACCCTCAAGCGCGGCCTGCAGACCATTCGCCGCACGTCGATTCACCAGCGCGAGGTGCTGCTGCGCCTGTCGCGCGCCGAGTTCGACGAGATTCCGCGTGAAGCGGCACCCTATTTTCGCGACGTCTACGACCACTTCGCGCGGGTCACCGATCTCGCCGACAGCTACCGCGAGCTCCTCTCGAGCCTCCTCGAGGGCTACTGGAGCGTGCAGTCGAACCGCATGAACGAGATCATGAAGACGTTGACGCTCATGTCGACCATCATGCTTCCGCTTACCTTCATCGCCGGCGTGTACGGCATGAACTTCGTGCACATGCCCGAGCTCCAGTGGCGCTTCGGCTACCCGTTCGCGCTCGGTCTGATGCTGGTGGTGGGGGTGTCGATTTTCGTGTGGTTCAAGCTGAAAAGGTGGGTGTAAACGTGGCCATTCGCAAGATCGCAACGGTCGGCAATCCGGTGCTCCGGCAAGAGGCCAAGCGCCTCACCCGCGAGGAGCTGCTCCTCCCCGAGACGCAGCGCTTCATCGACGATCTGGTGGAGACCATGCTCGACGCCAACGGCGCGGGTCTCGCGGCCAATCAGGTCTATACCCCGATCCAGGTGTGCGCGCTCCACGTGAAGGACAACCCGCGCTACCCCTACAAGCCCAACATCCCGCTCACCATCCTGGTGAACCCCGAGCTCACCTTCCTCACCGAGGAGACCTTCCTCAACAACGAGGGCTGCCTCAGCGTTCCCAACCTGCGCGGCGACGTGCCGCGCTTCGTCCACATCCGGGTCAAGGCCTGGGATCGCCACGGCGAGCTCATCGACCGCGAGGTGAAGGGGCTCACCGCGGGCACGTATCAACACGAGACCGACCACCTGTTCGGCAAGCTCTTTCTGGATCGCGTGCAGGATACACACTCGCTGACCACCTGGGCCGACTTCGAGCGATTCCACCAGAAGGCCTTCGTGGAGCGGGCCACCGCGCTGGTCGCCCGCTTCGGCTCCTGAATCACTCGCCGAGCGCGAGGCCGTCCGGATACACGCCCACTTCCCATCGACGTTTCTCGAGCAGCGTCGTCGGGTCGAGCTCCACCACCGAGCCGCGCTGGGTGTGGTCACCCTCGCACACCACGTAGAGCCGTCCGTCCTTCGCGCGGGCGGCGGCGTGGGGCGCGCGGCAGCCGGCGCCGGCGGCGACCTTCTGCGAGACCTCGCCCTTGGCCACGTTCACCCGGGCGAACCCGTCGGGCGCTTGCAGCGGTACCACCGCCGTCTCGTCATCGACGAACGCCGGCATGAAGGCCCGGGCACCGATGGGCATGGTGCGCTCCTGGACGAATTTGCGGCTCTGCACGTCGAATACGCGAAGCTCCTGGCCCTCGAGCTCTGCCACCAGCGCCCAGGTCTCGCGCGGCGAGAGGGTGGCCGAATAGGGGCCGTAGCGCGGCGCGCCGAGGAGACCCGGGGAGGGACCCACCGGGACGCGGGTGGTCGCCAGGCTCGGCGTCGCCATGTCCACCACCGCGATCTCGTCGGAACCGTAGCAAGCCACCAGCGCGGTCTTGTCGTCCTTGAGCAGCGAGATGCCGTGGGGCGCAACGCAGAGCGGCCGGCTCCCGAAGAGCGTGAGCGGCTCCGCGTTCCACACCTGCAGCGTGGCGAACAGCGTCACCGGTGGACCACCGGCCATGGCCGCGGCGAGCGCTCGCTGCATGTCGAAGTGCGTCACCAGCACCCGCTTGCCGTCGTGGGAGAGCACGACGTCGCCGGGGTTCTCGTCGACCTTCACGTGCTCCTTCACCGCAAGCGTGCTCACGTCGAGGCGCGCGAGCCGGCCCGGGTCTTCGCTCTTGCCGTGGCCGGCGTGCGGATCCTTCTTCTTTTCCACCGGCGCCGGAAAGGCCAGCGCCACGTACAGGCGAGGGCCTCTCGGATCGAGCGCGAGATGATGGGGCGCCTCGTGTGCGTTCGGGTCGAGGTCGAGCTTCACCTCCACCACCCGTGGCCCGTCGCGGTCCACCACCGAGAGCGAGTCGGAGCCGTTGTTGGTGACGTAGATGGCCTGCGCGCGCGGGATGGCGATGGCGGTACCGACGGTGGTCTTTTGCTCTTTGGGCTTGCAGGAAACCGCAAGCGCCCAAGCCGCCACGAGAAGGGTATAGATGGGTCTCATGCGTGTCCGTGCACTCGTCGCAATCGCTGCTCTCTCCGGGGCCGCCGCCTTCGCCTTGCCGCGCTCGGTCCAGGCCAACGGTCGCTTTCCCATGGCCCAGGTGATTACAGCACCTCCCGACGGCGATGGGAAAACCCTCTACATGCGCTCCACCTTCGGGGTGCTCACTTCCACCGATTCGGGCAAGCACTTCCGTTGGCTCTGCGAAGAGGCCATCGGGTTCACCGGCTCCTGGGACCCCCCGATCGCCGCCACCCGCGACAAGCGCCTCTTCATCGGGCTCGAGAAGGGCCTTCGGGTGACCAAGGGCGGCTGCGACGTCAAGGTGGTGCCGGAGCTGGAGGGGGAGCTGGTGAGCGATCTCTCGGTGCAGCCCGACGGGATCCACGCCATGGTCATCACCGCCACCGCCGGAAAGCCCGCCGGCCTATACCTCGAGAACGCCAAGGGGCAGTTCGTGCGGGTAGGGGAGGGCCCCACCGGCTACCGCTTCGACACCCTGGATGCCGCCCCGTCGAAGCCCGAGCGCATCTACCTGACCGGTGTAGACTACACGAAAAAGCCCTACGGCCACTTCTTCCGCAGCGACGACGGGGGCAAGACCCTGGTGGATACGCAACCGAAGCTGGAAAAAGACGGCACCCTGTTTCTGTCGGGCATCGATCCCAAGAACCCGGACCGCCTCTACGTCCGGGAGATCCGCAGCGAGGACGGCTTCACCGAGATCCTGGTGAGCGACGACGGCGGCAAGACCTTCCGCTCCACCCTGAGCCGGCCCACGGCGCTCTACGGGTTCACCCTGGCGCCCGATGGCCAGACCCTCTACGCCGTCGCCGCCGACGCCAAGGAGGGGCTCTTTCGCTCCGACGATCGCGGCGAGCACTGGAAGAGCGTGCTCAAGGTGGGCCTCACCTGCCTCTTCGCGAACCGCACGTCCGTCTACGGCTGCTCCAACCCCTTCCAGAAGGGCGGCTACGCCATCGGTGAGTCGAAGGACAAGGGCGAGCACTTCCTCCCGCTGGCGGGCTTCGCCGAGGTGCAGGGGCCGGTCCTCTGCGACGGTGGTCCCATCTCCGCGTGCGTGGCCCCGTGGCCCAAGATCCAGGCGAACCTGCTGCCCGGCTCCGACGACGCAGGGACCGACGTGGGGGACGCCGGCGTCGACCCTTCTCCCGATGCCGCTGCGCCGGCTCCGACGGCACCGCCCTCGGCCAGCAGTTCTTCCGCAGCTTCTGCGCCTCCGGCCAGGAGCGGTTGCGGTTGCGCCGCCGGGGGGTCTCCCACAGCTCCCCTCATCCCTCTCCTTGGAATCGCCACTTTGCTCACAATATCGAGGCGTAAGCGTGGATCATCCCGGGTCCATGGAGGGGGGCGGAGCCCTCTCGGCTGATGTGCGTTACCCTCAGCGTTCGCGGCCCCTCATGCGGTAATTTGCCGCAGTTTTTGCGATTGTGTCGCCCTCGTAATGTCGACCACGGGCGTTCAGTGGTTGGCGCGCCAAGTGCATAGTGGGAATGTATGCGCACTCTCGCCATCATCTCGCTCCTTGGTTTGACCGTTTCGGCCTTTGCCTGCAGCGACACCGATCCGAACAGGGATGGCAACTTCAACCAGGTCAGAGTTGGGGAGTCGAGCAGCTCGAGCGGTGGCGCCAGCTCCTCCGGCGGTTCCTCGGGCACGACGTCGTCTTCGGGCGGCTCGTCCGGTGCCTCCAGCGGCACCAACCCGCAGGGCCCCACGTTCACCCTCCAGGCCACCGACCTCACCGGTGAGCTGTACGACTACAAGACCGCGACCATCATGGTGGTCCCGGCCAACGGCTTCACCGGCGACGTGACCCTCACACTCGAGGGGATGGGCACCGACATCATCGGCGCCAAGCTCGACAAGACCACGCTGAAGCCCAACGAGACGGCCACCCTCACGGCGGCCTCCACCAAGGGCGGCGCGGTTCCCTTCGTCGTGAAGGGCACCTCGGGCTCCATCATCGTCCCCAGGACGGTCACCTTCACCGCGCAGAAGGTCCTCACGCTCCGCTCGAAGATGGGCGTCGGCACCGCGCCGGTCCCCGGCTCCAACTTCATGAACAGCGTCGCCGCCGGCACCGTCGACACCTTCACGGTGACCAACGCGCTCCCGCTCACCGTGCGGTACATCAACCTGGACGGGGCGGGTCACATCTTCCACACAAGCGACGAGGCCAACTTCGCCCACGGCAACCGCCAAGTGGCCATCGCGCAGAACGGCGTCGATCCCACGGTCCGCACCATCGCCGCCGCCGACATCCGTGTCGGCTACATCCACGACCTCGTGCAAGCGCAGACCTCCTGGCGCCTCGACGTGAAGTGAGCTGAGAGCTGAGCCCCCGCGCTCGGCACCGGCGGCGAGCTCTTCGGAGCTCGCCGTTTCGTTTTTGTCGCTACTCGTAGCGGACGGCGAGGATCGTGTATTCGATCTCGCCGTTCGGCTTGTGGAAGGCGAACGACTCACCGGTCTTGCGCTTGAGCATGGCGCGGCCCAGCGGGGAGACGTAGCTGATCTTCCCGTGGTCGGCGTCCACCTCGTCGACGCCCACGATCTGCAGCGTGCGCGCGTTGCCGTCCTCGTCCTCGAGGTCCACGGTGGCACCGAAGAAGATCTGGTCCTGCTGGGCGCGCTCCTTGAGGTCGATAATCTCTGCCACGTCGATGCGCTTGATGAGCCAGTGCATGCGCCGGTCGATCTCCCGCAGCTTCTTCTTGCCGTAGATGTACTCCGCGTTCTCGCTGCGATCGCCCTGCGCGGCGGCATCGGCCACCTCGCGCACGATCTTCGGACGGTCGATGGTACGCAGCCGCGTCAGCTCGGCCTGGAGGCGCAGCGCTCCTTCCTTGGTGATGTAATTGGTCACACGGGGTTACCGGGTTGCGTGGAGAATATCGACGGCGTAGGGAGGGCTGCTCGCGTTGGCGAGGGCCGCCACCGCGCGGGCGATGGCGCCGCGGCTGGCGTTGGCGGGAATCGTCACCAGCGCCCAGCGAGCCTCGGCCCCGCGGCCCCAGGCGCGACCGATCTCCACGCGCGCCGGTGCCCCGGGCCGGGCCGGACACAGCGCAACCGTGGTGTGCCGGGGCCGAAGGAGCGAGAGCGCCGATTCCGCGAAGGCCATGCGATCGAAGGACTCGCTCGAGGTCTCGTCGCGCGACTCTTCACGTTCTCGCTCGCGGTAGGGCAGGACGTATGCGCGATCGCTCACCGCTCGATCATGCCACGCGCGGGCCGCTTGCGGAAGCAGTGCCGTCACATTGCGTCGGAGAGCTGGGCGTTCTGGAGCTCGAGGAAATAGCTGACCAGATCGCGCTCCCGGTGCCGCATGCGGATGAAGCGCACGATGCGCCCGAAGGGCCACACCTGGGTCGAGGGGGGGACGATCATCTTCCAATGGCCGAGCTCGCTGCCGGAGATGTCGGCCCAGTAGGCGCCCAGGCGCCGTGCCAGCACCTCGCTCAGGAACGCGCCGTGGCGCCGCACTTCGCGCGCCTCCCCGGGCGTGCGCACCGCTCCGGTGGGCAACGTCTCGATGAGGTAGCGCTGCATGGCCTCCAGCCCGTCGAGGTCGGTGTGGATGGCGATGCCGAGGGTCTCCCGGTAGTCGACCGCCAGCTCCCGCGTGAGACGCGTGAAGAGTACACGCGCCTCCTCCGCGGTCTCCGGCAGGCTGCCGTCGTCCACGTCGTGCGGCGACAGGTTTCCCGCGGGATAGGGCAGGGTCTCGGCGAGCTCCCGGAGCGCGAGCCGCGGCGTGGGCCCCGCCCGGGGGATGACGATCTGCGAGGGATCGTGCCCGGCGAACGGCGGCATCGAAGCGCCGCGCATGAAGGGCTTCGAGCTGGGAGGCCGGATCTCGGAGACCTCCGGTGCGGCGCGTTCGTCGCGATCGTCCTGCGCGGTGTCGTCCGGCGGCGGCGACGAGATGCGAATGTCGGGCGAGGAGCGGCGAAGCGCTTCCGACGCGCTCTCGCGCTTGCGCGCGCCCACGTCGGCCGGGGTTGGCGGCAGCGTGGGCGGCCGTGACGGCGAGGCCGGCGGTGGACCGGAGCGCCCGCGTACCGGTGCCGACGCGCGCAGCGGTAGCG